>NZ_JBEOYI010000011.1:0-231813 GCF_040297005.1 Streptomyces sp. NPDC001904
GGCGCGGCGGCGCTCCGTGGTGGCCTCCCGCGTGGGGGGGGGGGGCGCCCCCCCCCCGGGGGGGGGGCCGCCGCCCCCCACGGCCACATCCCGGGCGATGGCCAGTCCGAGACCCGCCCCGCCGCCGTCCCGGGAGCGCGCGTCGTCGAGCCGTACGAACCGCTCGAAGATCCGTTCACGCTCCTCCGCCGGCACCCCGGCCCCGTCGTCGGCGACGGTGAGGACCGCCTCGCCCCCTTCGACGCCCACGGCGACCACCACTCCGGTGCGCGCGTGCCGCTGCGCGTTGTCCACGAGATTGCCCAGCACCCGGGCCAACTGCCCGCGCGAGCCGGTGACCCGGGCGGACTCCGCCGACTCCACCGTGACGGGCAGCCGGTCGCCCGTGCGCTGCGACAGCTCTTCGCGCGCCAGGGCCGCCAGATCCACCGCGCCGTCGCCGGGCCGCTCCCCCGCGTCGAGCCGGGCGAGCAGCAGCAGGTCCGCGGCCAGTTCCTGGAGCCGCACCGTGTCCTCGACGGCGCCCGGCACGTCGAGCAGCTCCGGATGAGCGGCCCCGACCTCCAGCTGGGTGCGCAGCGAGGCGATGGGACTGCGCAGTTCGTGCGAGGCGTCGGCGACGAACCGCCGCTGCCGCTCGACCGATTCCTGGAGCGCGGCCAGCGTCTCGTTGGTGGTCGTGGCCAGCCGGGCGACCTCGTCGTGGGTGTCCGGCTGCGGCACCCGGCGGCCGAGGTCCTGCGAGGCGGTGATGGCGGCCATCTCGGCGCGGATGCCCTCGACGGGCCGCAGCGCGCGCCGGGTCACCAGGTACGTGACGGAGCCGACGACCACGAGCAGCAGCGGGAAGCCGATCAGCATGGCGGTCTTCGTCGTCGTCACGGCGCTCCGCTCGGCGGTCAGCGAGGCGCCCGCGTACACGGTCAGATCGCCGTACGCGGTGTCGTCGACCTGCACCTCGGCGAACCGGTAGTCGGCGCTGTCGCCGTCCACGGTGGCACTGCCGTCGGAGTAGTCGGTGGAGCCGGACACCGTGCCGCCGCCGCTGTCGTCGTCACCGCCGCCACCCCTGCCCCCGTGCCGGTCGTCGTCGCCGTCGCCGTCGTCGTCCCGCTGTGCGGCGACAGGCTTGACGGCGTCGGTCCCGGCGCCGGAGATCCGCTCCAGGTCCTCGGTGGCGGCGATCAGCCTGCCGTCGTCGTCGACGACCTGCACCGGATGGTCCTCGTCGTCGAGGTCGAGACCGGCCGGCGCGACCCCGCCGGCGAGAGACGTGGCGACGCGGCGCGCGGCGGAGTCGGCGCCCGCCGCGGCCTGTTCGCCGAGGTTGTCGCGCAGGGCGAGCAGCACGGCGACACCGGCCGCGACCAGGGCGACGGCGACGACGAGGGTGGCGGCGAGGGCGGCCCGCGACCGTACGGAGCCGAGGAGGCGCCGCCTCACCGGGGGATCTCCAGCCGGTAGCCGGCGCCGCGCACGGTCCGGATGAGGGGCGCGCCGAGCTTGCGGCGCAGGGCGCTGACGTAGACCTCGACGATGTTCGGGTCGCCCTCGTAGGCGAAGTCCCACACGTGCTCCAGGATGTCGCCCTTGGACACCACCTCACCGGCCCGCGCGACGAGCTGTTCGAGCACCGCGAACTCCTTCGCGGTGAGCGCCACTTCACCGTTCTCGGTGTGCGTGACGCGGCGCGCGGCGGTGTCGACGGCGTACGGGCCGACGGTGTGCACGGGGTTGGCCCGGCCCGCGGCGCCGCGCCGCCGCAGCAGCGCCTTCACCCGCGCGACGAGCACGACGTACGAGAACGGCTTGGTGAGGTAGTCGTCGGCGCCCGTGTCCAGCCCCTCGGCCTCGTCGTACTCGCCGTCCTTGGCGGTGAGCATCAGGATCGGCACGTCGTTCCCGGCGGCGCGCAGGGCGGCGCAGACCCGGTAGCCGTTCATGCCGGGCAGCATGATGTCCAGGACGATCAGGTCGTACGGCGACTCGCTCGCGCGGTGCAGTCCTTCGAGGCCGTCGTGGACCACGTCGACGGCGTACCCCTCGGCGGTCAGCCCTTTGGCGAGCGACACGGCGAGCCGCTTCTCGTCCTCCACGATCAACAGGCGCATGGGTTCAGGGTCGCAGGTGGTTCCTGAAGTCTTCTTCAGGTTCCTTCAGCGGGTCTTCAGGGTCGTTCGGGCAGCTTGGTGCTCGTCGAACTCCACGAAGGGACGGACTCCATGAAGCGCCGTACGACCGTCATCTCCGCCATCGCCGCCGTCGCGCTGATCGGCGGGGGAACCGCCACGGCGGTCGCCCTCTCCGACGACAGCGGGTCGGGCGCCGCAGCGAAGTCGAGTGTGCAGATCAAGGACGACAACGTCAGTGACGCCCGGGAGAACGCCGACGAGGCCAAGGGCGCCCGGATCACGGCCGAGGAAGCGATCGCCGCCGCCCTGAAGCACACCCCGGGCGTCGCGGCCGAGGCGGACCTCGACTCCGACGACGGCCGGCTCGTGTGGGACGTCGACGTGATCGGCTCCGCCCGGCACCACGTCGAGGTCGACCCCGGCACGGGGAAGGTGCTCGGCTCGCACGTCGAGAAGGATGACGACGACGATCCCGCGCGGGTCGCCGCCGCCCTGAAGAACGCGCCGACCTCGGCCTCGGACGCGGCCCGGGCCGCCGCCGCGAAGGGGACGGTGACCTCGGTGGACGCCGATGACGACGCCCGCTCGGTCACGGCGTGGGAGGTCGAGACGACGTCGGCCGACGGGGTGCAGCACGACTGGCACGTGGACCTCCGGTCGGGGGCCGTGACCGTGGATCACCGGGGTGGCGATGACGACCACGGCGACGACGACTGACCCTTGACGGTCGGCCGACGGCCGGTGGGGGCTGGTCGCGCAGTTCCCCGCGCCCCTGGGTTGACCGCCGGCTGACGGCCGGTGGCCTCTTCTCGCGCAGTTCCCCGCGCCCCTGAAAGGCCTGCGGCCTTCAGGGGAGGCTGCGCACGGCGTGTCAGCCCCGGGTGAGGCCCTCGACGAGTTCGTCGGCGGCCCGGTAGGGATCCAGATCGCCGGAGACGATGCGATCGGCCAGCGCGTCGAGACGCCGGTCGCCGCGAAGGTCACCGATCCGCTCACGAAGGGCGGTCACCGCGATCGTCTCGACCTCCCGGGACGCCCGCGCCACCCGCCGCTCGGAGAGCACCCCGTGCTCCTCCATCCACGCCCGGTGCTTCTCCAGCGCCTCGACGACCTCGTCGATCCCCTCACCCCGCGCGGCGACGGTCTTCACGATGGGCGGCCGCCAGTCACCGGGCGCCCGGGACTCCCCGAGCCCCAGCATGTGGTTCAGCTCGCGGGCGGTGGCGTCGGCGCCGTCCCGGTCGGCCTTGTTGACGACGTACACGTCACCGATCTCCAGGATCCCGGCCTTGGCGGCCTGGATCCCGTCGCCCATCCCGGGCGCGAGCAGCACCACGCTCGTATCGGCCTGCGAGGCGATCTCGACCTCGGACTGGCCCACGCCCACGGTCTCGACGAGCACCACGTCGCACCCGGCGGCGTCGAGCACCCGGATCGCCTGCGGCGCGGCCCAGGCGAGCCCGCCCAGGTGCCCGCGCGTGGCCATCGAGCGGATGTAGACCCCGGGGTCGGAGGCGTGCTCCGACATCCGCACCCGGTCGCCGAGCAGCGCGCCCCCGCTGAACGGCGACGACGGGTCGACGGCCAGCACCCCGACCCGCTTCCCGGCCCTGCGGTAGGCGCTCACCAGCGCCGACGTCGACGTCGACTTGCCGACACCCGGCGATCCGGTGAGCCCGACCACGTACGCGTTCCCCGTCAGCGGGGCGAGGGCGGCCATGACCTCGCGCAGCTGCGGGGACGCCCCCTCCACCAGCGAGATCAGCCGGGCCACGGCCCGTGGCCGGCCCTCTCTCGCCTGGGCGACCAGCGTGGGGACGTCCTGCATCACAGCTCCGTTCCGTCAGACCCGTACCAAGAAACCGGTGAACCGGAGAACCGGTTACGCCTTGGGTACCCGCAGCACGAGCGCGTCACCCTGACCGCCGCCGCCGCACAGTGCGGCCGCGCCGACTCCGCCGCCGCGCCGCTTCAGCTCCAGGGCGAGGTGCAGCACGATGCGCGCACCGGACATCCCGATCGGGTGACCCAGGGCGATGGCACCGCCGTTGACGTTCACCTTTTCCGAGGACACCCCGAGGTCCTTCATTGACTGCACCGCGACCGCCGCGAAGGCCTCGTTGATCTCGATGAGATCGAGGTCCGCCACCCCGAGGCCCTCCTTCTTCAGGGCGTGCTCGATCGCGTTCGAGGGCTGCGACTGGAGCGAGTTGTCCGGCCCCGCCACGTTGCCGTGCGCGCCGATCTCCGCGATCCAGTCCAGGCCCAGCTCCTCGGCCTTGGCGCGGCTCATGACGACCACGGCGGCGGCGCCGTCGGAGATCTGCGAGGACGTGCCGGCCGTGATCGTCCCGTCCTTGGCGAAGGCGGGGCGCAGCTTGCCGAGGGACTCCGCCGTGGTCTCGGCGCGGATGCCCTCGTCCTTGCTGAACAGGACCGGGTCGCCCTTGCGCTGCGGGATCTCGACGGGCGTGATCTCGGCCTCGAACAGGCCGTTCTTCTGCGCGGCGGCGGCCCGCTGGTGCGAGAGGGCGGCCACCTCGTCCTGCTCGGGGCGGGCGATGCCGAGGCGGGTGTTGTGCTTCTCGGTCGAGGCGCCCATGGGGATGTTCTCGAAGGAGTCCGTCAGGCCGTCGTACGCCATCGCGTCGAGCATCTCGACGGCGCCGTACTTGTAGCCCTCGCGGGACTTCGGGAGGAGGTGCGGGGCGTTCGTCATCGACTCCTGGCCGCCCGCGACCACGATGTCGAACTCACCCGCGCGGATCAGCTGGTCCGCGAGAGCGATGGCGTCGAGGCCCGACAGGCAGACCTTGTTGATCGTGAGCGCCGGGACGTTCATCGGGATGCCCGCCTTGACCGCGGCCTGGCGCGCCGGGATCTGCCCCGCCCCGGCCTGGAGCACCTGGCCCATGATCACGTACTGCACCTGGTCGCCACCGATGCCCGCACGGTCGATGGCGGCCTTGATCGCGAAGCCGCCGAGGTCGGCTCCGGAGAAGGACTTCAGGGAACCCAGCAGTCGTCCCATGGGCGTGCGCGCGCCCGCGACGATCACTGAGGTGGTACCGGTCGTTCCAGACATGAGGCACAGCCCCTTGGGAGATGAGGAGTGAACGAGGGTTTACTCGAATGTACTGAGCGGTACGCCGCCCGTCACCGGCCAGTGAATGTGATCGCGCGCACGTTGCGTAACCACGACGACCCGCGCTGCACTTGACCCATGCTGACGCGAATCGACCACATCGGGATCGCCTGCCACGACCTCGACGCGACCGTCGAGTTCTACCGGGCCACGTACGGATTCGAGGTGTTCCACACCGAGGTCAACGAGGAACAGGGCGTGCGCGAGGCCATGCTCAAGATCAACGAGACGGACGACGGCGGAGCGTCCTATCTCCAGCTCCTGGAACCGACCCGTGAGGACTCCGCGGTGGGCAAGTGGCTGGCCAAGAACGGTGAGGGCGTGCACCACATCGCCTTCGGTACGGCCGATGTCGACCAGGACGCCGACGCCATCAGGGGCAAGGGCGTACGCGTCCTGTACGACGAGCCCCGGCGGGGTTCGATGGGGTCGCGCATCACGTTCCTGCACCCCAAGGACTGCCACGGCGTACTGACCGAACTCGTCACCTCGGCCCCCCAGGAGTCGGCCGACCACTGACCTCCGCATACTCGGGCCGGTAGGGTTGGGGAGCGACTGCCGCAACCAGCGGACGGTCGTGGGCCGGGGTCCGGGTATCGGGGGACGAGGGTCGGGGCGAAAGGGCCGGAACACATGGGTCCCGAGCGCCGACTGCACTCTCCTTGTCGATCTGACACCATTCCCCGGGGGCCCCGTTCGGCGTATGGACGGAGCTCGTAAGGAAGAACTTGCGACCAGGGGACGGATGGGACCGCGCAGTGCGGGGCTACGAGAGCCAGGACGGCCGGCGGCCGGCTGAGACCGACCATCTCTCGCGGTTCGAAGCCGAGATGGAGCGGCTGAAGACCGAGCGGGAGAAGGCCGTCCAGCACGCCGAGGACCTGGGCTACCAGGTGGAGGTGTTGCGCGCCAAGCTGCACGAGGCGCGCCGCAGCCTCGCGTCCCGGCCTGCCTACGACGGAGCTGACATCGGCTATCAGGCCGAGCAGCTGCTCCGCAATGCCCAGATCCAGGCCGAGCAGCTGCGCGCCGACGCCGAGCGCGAGCTGCGCGACGCCCGGGCGCAGACCCAGCGGATCCTCCAGGAGCACGCCGAGCAGCAGGCCCGGCTCCAGTCCGAGCTGCACACCGAGGCGGTCAACCGCAGGCAGCAGCTCGACCAGGAGCTGGCCGAGCGCCGGCGCACGGTCGAGACCCACGTCAACGAGAACGTGCAGTGGGCCGAGCAGCTGCGCGCCCGCACCGAGCAGCAGGCCCGCCGGCTGCTCGACGAGTCCCGCGCCGAGGCCGACCAGTCGCTGTCCACCGCCCGCGCCGAGGCCGAGCGGGTCGCCGCCGAGGCCAGCCGCCGGCTGACCGGCGAGGCGGAGAGCGCCCGCGCCGAGGCCCAGGCGATCCTGGCCCGCGCCCGCCAGGACGCCGAGCGCCTGCTCAATGCCGCGTCGACGCAGGCCCAGGAGGCCACCGACCACGCCGAGCAGCTGCGCTCCAGCACGACCGCCGAGTCGGACGCCGCGCGCCGCCAGGCCGGTGAGCTGAGCCGCGCCGCCGAGCAGAAGATCGCCGAGGCGGACACCGCGCTGCGCGAGGCCCGCGCCGAGGCCGACAAGGTCCTCACGGAGGCCAAGGACGCCGCCACCAAGCAGCTCGCGAGCGCCGAGTCGGCCAACGAGCAGCGCACGCGGACCGCGAAGGAGCAGGTCGCCCGCCTCGTCCAGGAGGCCACCAAGGAGGCCGAGACCACCAAGTCGGAGGCCGAGCAGGTCGTCGCCGACGCCAAGGCCGAGGCCGAGCAGCTGATCGCGCAGGCCAAGGAGAAGGCCCGTACGGTCACCGCGGAGGAGACCGCGGGCGAGCTGGCGAAGGCGGCGCGCACCGCCGAGGACGTGCTCAACAAGGCCTCCGACGAGGCCAAGTCGACGACGAGGGCCGCCGCCGAGGAGGCCGAGCGGATCCGCACCGAGGCCGAGGCCGAGGCGGACCGGCTGCGCGCCGAGGCGCACGACATCTCCGAGCAGCTCAAGGGCGCGGCCAAGGACGACACCAAGGAGTACCGGGCCAAGACGGTCGAGCTCCAGGAGGAGGCGCGCCGGCTGCGCGGCGAGGCCGAGCAGCTGCGGGCCGAGGCCGTCGAGGAGGGCGAGCGGATCCGGGCCGAGGCCCGCCGCGAGGCCGTCCAGCAGATCGAGGAGGCGGCCAGGACCGCCGAGCAGCTGCTCGCCAAGGCGAAGGCCGACGCGGACGAGCTGCGCAGCGGTGCCACCACCGAGGCCGAGCGGGTCCGCACCGAGGCCATCGAGCGCGCCACCGGTCTGCGCAAGCAGGCCGAGGAGACGCTGGAGCGCACCCGCGCCGAGGCCGACCGGCACCGGGCGGAGGCCGACGAGCAGGCCGAGGCGACCCGCGCCGAGGCGGAGCGCGCCGCGCAGGCCCTCAAGGACGAGACCGAAGAGGCCATAAGGAACCGGCAGGACGAGGCGGCCCGCGAGCTGACCCGGCTGCACACCGAGGCCGAGGAGCGCCTGACGGCGTCGGAGACGACGCTGACGGACGCCCGGGCGGAGGCCGAGCGGCTGCGCCGGGAGGCGGCCGACGAGGGCGACCGGCTGCGCGGCGAGGCCGCCGAGCGCGTACGGACGTTGCAGGCGCAGGCCGAGACGGAGGCCGAGCGGCTGCGCACCGAGGCCGCCGCCGACGCCTCGACGACCCGCTCCGAGGCCGAGAACATCGCGGTGCGGCTGCGGTCCGAGGCCGCCACCGAGGCCGAGCGGCTCAAGACCGAGGCGCAGGAGTCCGCCGACCGGCTGCGCGCCGAGGCCCAGACCGCCGCCGAGCGGATCGCCGCCGAGGCCGCCGAGACGCTCACCGCCGCGACCGACGAGGCCGCCCGCAGGCGCCGCGAGGCCGAGGAGACGCTCGGCAGCGCCCGCCAGGAGGCCGACCAGGAGCGCGAGCGGGCCCGCGAGCGGAGCGAGGAGCTGCTGGCGGTCGCCCGCGCCCGGGTCGAGGAGGCGCAGACCGAGGCCACCCGGCTGGTCGAGGAGGCGGACCAGCGGGCCACCGAGCTGGTCTCCGCCGCCGAGCAGACCGCGCAGCAGGTGCGCGACTCCGTGTCCGGGCTGCAGGAGCAGGCCCAGGAGGAGATCGCGGGGCTGCGGTCGGCCGCCGAGCACGCGGCGGACCGCATCAAGCACGAGGCGCAGGAGGAGGCCGACCGGGTCCGCTCCGACGCGTACGCGGAGCGCGAGCGCGCCGCCGAGGACGCGAACCGGCTGCGGTCCGAGGCCACCACCGAGGCGGAGGCCGCGAAGTCGCTGGCGGAGCACACCGTCTCGGAGGCGATCGCCGAGTCCGAGCGGCTGCGGAGCGAGGCCGCCGAGCACGCCCAGCGGGTCCGCACCGAGGTCTCGGACCTGCGGTCGGGCGCCGACCAGGACGCCTCGCGCACCCGCGCCGAGGCCCGCGAGGACGCCAACCGCATCCGGTCGGACGCCGCCACCCAGGCCGACACCCTGATCGGCGAGGCGCGCACCGAGGCCGAGCGGCTGACGGACGAGACGAACACCGAGGCGGAGCGGGTCCGCGCGGAGTCCACCGCGGCGGCCGAGAAGCGCGTCGCCGACGCCACGGCCGAGGCCGAGCGGCTGACGGCCGAGACGAACACCGAGGCCGAGCGCGTGCGCACCGAGTCGGTCGCCAAGGCGGAGAAGCTGATCGCGGACGCGTCGGGCGACGCCGAGCGGCTGCGGGCCGAGGCCGCCGAGACGGTCGGCTCGGCGCAGCAGCACGCGGAGCGGATCCGCAGCGAGTCCGAGCGCGTGAAGGCCGAGGCCGCCCAGGAGGCGGAGCGGGTCACGGCCGCCGCGCGGGACGAGGCGGAGCGCACCCTGGACGAGGCCCGCAAGGACGCGAACAAGCGCCGTACGGAGGCCGCCGAGCAGGTCGACACGCTCATCACGGAGTCCGCCGCCGAGGCCGACAAGCTGACGCGCGAGGCGCAGGAGACGGCGCAGAAGACGACCGCCGACGCCGAGGCGCAGGCCGACACGATGGTCGGCGCGGCCCGCACGGAGGCCGACCGGCTGATCTCCGAGGCGACGGTCGAGGGCAATACGACGGTGGAGAAGGCCCGCACCGACGCGGACGAACTCCTCGTCGGGGCCCGCCGGGACGCGACGCAGATAAGGGAGCGGGCCGAGGAGCTGCGCGACCGCATCACGGGCGAGATCGAGGAGCTGCACGAGCGGGCGCGCCGCGAGTCGTCGGAAGCGATGAAGAACGCGGGCGAGCGCTGCGACGCCCTGGTCAAGGCCGCCGAGGAGCAGCTGGCCGAGGCCACCGCCAAGTCCAAGGACATCCTCAACGACGCCAACTCCGAGGCCGGCAAGGTCCGGATCGCCGCCGTGAAGAAGGCCGAGGGGCTGCTCAAGGAGGCCGAGCAGAAGAAGGCCGAGCTGACGCGCGAGGCGGAGAAGATCAGGGCCGACGCCGAGGAGGAGTCCACCGCCATGATCGAGAAGGGTCAGCGCGATCTGGACGTGCTGGTCAGACGCCGCGAGGACATCAACGCCGAAATCTCCCGTGTCCAGGACGTGTTGGAAGCGTTGGAATCTTTTGAGGCTCCCGGCTCGGGCAAGGACGGTGGCGTCAAGGCCGGCGCCGCCGCAGGGGCTACTCGATCGGGTGGCAAGGGGTCAGAGGGCTAGCCAGGAGACCAAGTAACGTGCTTGAAGAGGTCGTTCGGCCCTACTCCTGGCAAGTGCTCAGCCGCTACGCCACTCAAAAGGGGTGTCATTCTCCAGATCAAACCGGCATCTGCTCGATGACACGCCGCTTTGGCCCCTAGGATTCCCCTTATCACCTCACCGGTCTCATTCGACAGGAACCCCATGAGCGACACTTCCCCCTACGGCTTCGAGCTTGTGCGGCGTGGGTACGACCGCGCTCAGGTGGACGAACGAATCTCCAAGCTCGTCTCCGACCGTGACAGCGCTCTCGCTCGCATCACTGCTCTGGAAAAGCGCATCGAGGAACTCCACCTCGAGACGCAGAACGCCCAGGCCCAGGTGAACGACGCGGAGCCGTCGTACGCCGGCCTCGGCGCGCGCGTCGAGAAGATCCTCCGCCTCGCCGAGGAGGAGGCCAAGGACCTGCGCGAGGAGGCCCGCCGGGCCGCCGAGCAGCACCGCGAGCTCGCCGAGTCGGCGGCCCAGCAGGTGCGCAACGACGCGGAGTCGTTCGCCGCCGAGCGCAAGTCCAAGGCCGAGGACGAGGGCGTCCGGATCGTCGAGAAGGCCAAGGGCGAGGCGTCCACGCTGCGCTCCGAGGCGCAGAAGGACGCGCAGTCCAAGCGCGAGGAGGCGGACGCCCTCTTCGAGGAGACCCGCGCCAAGGCCGCCCAGGCCGCCGCGGACTTCGAGACGAACCTGGCCAAGCGGCGCGAGCAGTCCGAGCGCGACCTGGCCTCGCGTCAGGCCAAGGCCGAGAAGCGCCTCGCGGAGATCGAGCACCGCGCGGAGCAGCTCCGCCTGGAGGCCGAGAAGCTGCGCACGGACGCCGAGCGCCGCGCCCGTCAGACGGTGGAGACGGCCCAGCGCCAGGCCGAGGACATCGTGGCCGACGCGAACGCCAAGGCCGACCGCATCCGCTCGGAATCCGAGCGCGAGCTGGCGGCGCTCACCAACCGCCGCGACTCGATCAACGCCCAGCTGACGAACGTGCGCGAGATGCTGGCCACCCTCACCGGTGCGGCCGTCGCCGCCGCCGGTGCGCCGGTCGAGGACGAGCCCATCTCCCGTGGGGTTCCGGCGCAGCAGTCCCGCTGATCGCCTCAGGTGTCACGCTGTAAGCCCCCTGCCCCGAACAAGTGGCAGGGGGCTTACACGCGCTCTAGCGTGGCCCCATGATTGAGCTCGAGGGGCTGACGAAGCGCTACGGCGACAAGACTGCCGTCGACAACCTCACCTTCCGCGTGCGGCCGGGCATCGTCACGGGCTTCCTCGGTCCGAACGGCGCGGGCAAGTCGACGACCATGCGCATGATGCTCGGCCTGGACAACCCCACCGCGGGCACCGTCCGGATCGACGGCAGCCAGTACGCGCGGCTCAAGGACCCCCTCAAGTTCATCGGCGCGCTCCTCGACGCGAAGGCGATGCACGGCGGCCGCAGCGCGTACAACCACCTGCTCTGCCTCGCCCAGTCCAACGGGATCCCCAGGAGCCGGGTGGACGAGGTCCTGGACACGGTCGGTCTGACCGGGGTGGCCAAGAAGAAGTCGAAGGGCTTCTCGCTCGGCATGGGCCAGCGACTCGGCATCGCGGGCGCGCTCCTCGGCGACCCGCAGATCCTGATGTTCGACGAGCCGGTGAACGGTCTCGACCCCGAGGGCATCCACTGGATCCGCAATCTGATGAAGTCCCTCGCGGCCGCGGGCCGTACGGTCTTCGTCTCCTCGCACCTCATGAGCGAGATGGCGCTCACCGCGGACCACCTGGTGGTCATCGGGCAGGGCCGGCTCCTCGCCGACACCTCCATGGCGGACTTCATCCGGGAGAACTCGCGGTCGTTCGTGCGGCTGCGCTCACCGCAGCGCGAGCGCCTGCTCGACGTCCTGCACGAGAACGGCATCACGGTCGTGGAGTCCGGCAACGGCACCCTCGAGGTCGACGGCGGCTCCCCCGAGCAGCTGGGCGAGCTGGCCGCGAGCCACCAGCTGGTGCTGCACGAGCTGAGCCCGCAGCAGGCGTCCCTCGAAGAGGCCTTCATGCAGCTGACCGCCGGGTCGGTCGAGTACCACGCGCACTCGGACACGACGGCGCCGCCGCCACCGCAGCAAGAGGGCTGGGGCGCGTCCTGGAACCGTGACACGAACCAAGGGAAGGGAGCCTGAGATGGCCGCGGCCCAGGTCCTCCGGTCCGAGTGGACCAAGATCAAGTCGGTCAATTCGACGGCCCTCACCCTCAGCCTCGCCGTCGTCGTCTCGGCCGGGCTCGGCATGCTCGTCAGCGCCCTGTCCAACAACGACTTCGACAACATGTCCCGCGAGAGCAAGCTGACGTTCGACCCGACCTTCATCTCCTTCTCCGGCCTCTCCCTCGGGCAGCTGGCGATGGTGGTCTTCGGGGTCCTCGTCGTGGCCAGCGAGTACAGCACGGGCATGATCCGCACCTCGCTCGCGGCGGTCCCGCAGCGCGGCACGTTCCTGTTCGGCAAGATCACGGTGGCCTCGCTGCTCGTCCTGGCCGTCGCGCTGGTCACCAGCTTCGCGTCGTTCTTCCTCGGCCAGCTCATGCTCGGCGACCACAGCACGGACCTCGGTGCCCCGAACGTGCTGCGCGCGGTGATCGGCGCCGCCGTCTACATGACGCTGGTGGCGATGTTCTCGATGGGCATCGCCTCGATGCTCCGCTCCCCGATGCTCTCGCTCGGCATCCTCATGCCGTTCTTCTTCCTGATCTCCCCGATCCTCGGCAGCGTCTCGGCGACGAAGAAGGTCGCCCAGTACTTCCCGGACCAGGCGGGCCAGCGCATCATGCAGGTCGTCACGCCTCCCGACGACGATGTGGCGTACGGCCCGTGGGGCGGCCTGGCGATCCTGCTGGTGTGGGTGGCGGCGGCTCTGCTGATCGGCTACGCCCTGCTGAAGAAGCGGGACGCGTAGCGGCGCGCTTCCGGGTCGTCCTTCGTCCGCGGCCCACCAGGGGCGCGAGGAACTGCGCGAGAAGCCCCACCGGAGCCGCGCGGACCCTCTAACCTGCGCCCCTATGGCGCCAAAAGACCCAGCCCGCACCCTCGATGCCCTCGGCTACGGCACAGCCCCGGCCCTCGCCCCGCTCACCTACCCGGGCCGCCCGGTCACGACCCCGGCACTCCTCCTCGGCGACGAACTCCACGCCCTCCCGGCGGACGGCCCCCTGGACGACGTACTGAAGGACCGCACCCCGGTCCTCGCCGTAGGCTCCAACGCCTCCCCCGCCCAGATCGCCCACAAGCTGACCAGCCTGAGCCTCCCGGTGCGGGTCCCCATGATCCCGGTGCGGACGCGCGGCATCGGCATCGGCTGCTCCGCCCACATCGGCCGCAACGGCTACGTGGCGGCGGCCCCCTACCCCGACCCCGGCGCCGCGCTCACCCTCGTCGTCACCTGGCTCGACGACGTCCAGCTCAAGGCCGTGGACGCGACCGAGCTGCCGAACTACCGCAGGGTGGCGGTGCCGGACGCCCCGGTCCCGGGGCTCCAGCTCTACGTCAGCGAGTACGGAGTGCTGACCGACCCGGAGAACGGCGGCGCCCCGCGCCCCGGCGGCGGGGACCAGGCGACCCTGCTCACCGCCCTGCTGCGCCACTCCCCCGCGCTGCTGTCCCTCCTCGGTCCGACGCCCGGCGACTGGGTGCGCCGGGCCGCCGCGTCCCCCGCCGCGCGCGAGGAGGGCACCCGGCTGCTCCGGGAGACCGGATACCAGACGTCCCCCTGGCCCCTCTGATGCCTTTGCTCACTCTTGGCAGGAACCGTCAGCGCTCGGATACGCTCCTAACCCTTACGGGGGCGTCCGCCCCGACGTCCTGAACCGTTCATAACCGTTCAGACCATCCGATGGGTGCGGAGAATGATCGAGGCAGTCGGCCTGACGAAGCGCTACGGCGCCAAGACGGCCGTGTACAACCTTTCCTTCCGGGTCCGGCCGGGAACCGTGACCGGATTCCTGGGGCCGAACGGCTCGGGCAAGTCGACGACGATGCGGATGATCCTCGGTCTCGACAAGCCGTCCCAGGGCCGGGTGACGATCGGCGGTCACCCGTACAACGAGCTGCCGAACGCCCCGCGCCAGGTCGGCGCGCTCCTCGACGCGAAGGCGGTGCACGGCGGCCGGACCGCCCGCAGCCATCTGCTGAGCCTGGCCCAGCTCTCCGGCATCCCGGCCCGCCGGGTCGACGAGGTGCTCGGCGTCGTCGGCCTCCAGGAGGTCGCGAAGCGGCGTTCGAACGGGTTCTCGCTCGGCATGGGCCAGCGGCTCGGCATCGCGGCGGCACTGCTCGGCGACCCCCAGGTGCTGCTCTTCGACGAGCCCGTCAACGGCCTGGACCCGGAGGGCATCCTCTGGGTCAGGAACCTGATGAAGTCGCTGGCCGCCGAGGGGCGCACGGTCTTCGTCTCCTCGCACCTGATGAGCGAGATGGCGCTGACCGCCGAGCACCTGATCGTGATCGGGCGCGGGCAGCTGCTCGCCGACATGAGCGTCCGCGACTTCATCGCCCACAACTCGGCCGGTTTCGCGCGCGTACGCACCCCGGACACCGAGCCCGCCCAGCGCGAGAAGCTGAGCACGGCGCTCACCGAGGCGGGCGGCCAGGTCCTGCCCGAGCCGGACGGCGGGCTGCGTGTGACGGGCCTGCCGCTTCCCCGGATCAGCGACCTCGCGCACGAGGCGGACGTCCGGCTGTGGGAGCTGTCCCCGCACCAGGCCTCGCTGGAGGAGGCGTACATGCGGATGACGCAGGGCGCCGTCGACTACCGCTCCACGGTCGACCAGCGGGCGGGCCTCCAGCAGCCGCTCGCGCCCGGCATGATGCCGCCGCAGGCGCCGATGCCGGTGCCGGGCCAGGACCAGCCGGGCTGGTACGCCCCGCCGCCGCCCCAGGGCCGGCCGCAGCCGCCCCAGGTCCCGGCCGAGAACCCGTACGCCGCCCCGCAGCCCCCGGCACCCGCAGCGCCGCCGGCTCCCCCGGTCGCACCCGCCCCGGCGAACACCCCGGCCACGACGGCCACGACGGCCACGACGGACGAGACGCAGAAGGACGACGCCCGATGAGCACGCCGCCCCCGCCCTACGCCCCGCCCGGCGCCTCGTACCACTCCCCCATCCCCGTGCGCCGCGCCCACCTCGGCGACGCGCTCGCCTCGGAGTGGACCAAGATCAGATCGGTGCGCTCCACGATGTGGACGCTCGGCGTGATGATCGTGCTCATGGTCGGCATCGGACTCGCGTCGGCCACCGTCGTCGCCTCCGCGGACACCTCTTCGATGGACGGCAACGAGACGCTGGGCCTCGGCTTCTTCGGCGTGCTGCTCGGCATCATCTGCGTGATCACGCTGGGCGTCCTCACCATCGCGTCCGAGTACGGCACCGGCATGATCCGTACGACGATGACGGCCTGCTCCAGCCGCAGCCGGGTGCTGGCCGCCAAGGCGATCGTCTTCTTCACGCTGGTCTTCACGCTGACCACGGTCGTCGCCGCGCTGGTCGGCGTGGTCCAGGTCGCCATCGTGGGCGCCGATGACTCACCGACCGGCACCATGTGGTTCAAGTCGACCGTCGGCGTCGGCCTGTTCGTGGCGCTGCTCGGCCTGCTCGGCCTCGCGCTCGGCACGCTCGTCCGGCACTCGGCGGGCGCGATCACCATCATGATCGGCCTGGTGCTGCTGCCGCTGGTCCTCGCGCTGTTCATGTTCGCGGAGTCGCTCAAGGACCTCCAGCAGGCCCTGCTCGAGTACTCGATCCCGAGCCAGCTCGCCGTGCTCTACGACAATTCGGTGGCCGGCGGCTCCGGCCCGTCCGGCTGGGACCCGCTCTGGATCATGATCGCCCTCAGCGGCGTCGCCCTGGCCGCCGCGTTCGCGAGCCTCAACAGCCGCGACGTCTAGGGCCTGTCCGGCGCACCGGCGCCGGGGCAAGCCCTCAGTAGCGCGGCGCGTTCCGGGACCGCTGCACCTTCGTGGTGCGGCGGTCCTTCGCGTTCCAGCACGCCTTGTGCCAGTGGCGCCGGTCGTCCACACCCCCGTACTGCGGCCAGGCCACGACATGAGCGACCCCGGAGGCGATCTCCTGGTCGCATCCGGGGCAGCGGTAGGTCTTGCCGACCGCGCTCGCGCCCGCGACATGGCGCACGCTCCACTCCTCGCCCTGCCAGTGCTCGGTGGACTGGAACCCGCCGTAGCGCCGCCCCTCGTCCTCGCTGCTGCCGGACGATCCGCCGGTGTTCGGGCGGTTGCGACGCGGGGACACGGATCACCTCACGGGGTGCTGGTACGGAAAGGGGGGCCTGGAACCAGCGTACGCCGACGGAGCCCACGCCCCCGGCCCTCACCACGGCCTCAGCGGCCCGCCACAGCCCCACGGACACCGGCGCTCCGCAGAAAATCTGTCAATCTTCATGCCAGGCCGTGTCTTTGGCACTTGCCAGCCGTTAATGCCTGCATGGGGAGTGCCCGCGTCGGCGCCAAGGAGGCAAAAACGCGATGCGCGTAGGAACGTTTGTACTGGCGGCTCAGTTTCCGGGCCAGGGGCAGGGGGAGGCTCTGCACCGTGCGGTGCGGTCGGCCGAGGTCGCCGAAGAGGCGGGCCTCGACACGGCCTGGCTCGCCGAGCATCATTTCGTGCCATACGGGACCTGCCCGTCGGCCGTCACACTGGCCGCGCTGCTGCTCGGCCGCACCCGCACCCTGCGGGTCGGCACGGCCGTGAGCGTGCTGCCGACGGCGCACCCGGTGGCCCTGGGCGAGCAGGCGGCGCTGCTGCACCTGACCTCGGGCGGTCGCTTCTCGCTGGGCGTGGGGCGCGGTGGGCCGTGGGTGGACCTGGAGGTCTTCGGCGCGGGTCTGGAGGCGTACGAGTCGGGGTTCCCGGACGCGCTCGACCTGCTGCTGCGCTGGCTGCGCGAGTCCCATGTGGCAGGCGGGAGCGAGCGGTTCGACTTCCGCGAGGTGGCCGTGGTGCCCCGCCCCGCCGAGGCGATAGGCGGCACGGATCCGGCCGGGCCCGAGGTCGTCGTGGCCTGTACGTCACCGAAGAGCGTGCGCACCGCCGCCGAGCGCGGCCTGCCGATGCTGCTCGGGATGCACTGCGGCGACGAGGACAAGGCGGAGATGGTCGCACTGTGGCGGCGCTGCGCGCGCGAGGCCGGGCGCGCGCCCGACGAGATCCTCTCCGCGCCCCATGTCTCCGCCGGGGTCGCCCAGATCGGCGACAGCGGCGCGGACGCGTCGGAGGCCCTTCTGAAGGCGATGCCAGGCTGGCTGAAACAGGGGCTGGACGCGCATGTGACAGTGGACGGACGCGTACGCAAGATGCGGGATCCGCGCGCCTACACGGAGCTGCTGTGCCGTCTGCACCCGGTCGGCACCCCGCAGTTGTGCGCGGACCGGCTCGCCGCCACATCGGAGCGCACCGGCATCACACGCTTCGCGCTGCTCGTCGAGGGCTCGGGGGATCTTGCGGCGACGGAGGAGAACATCCGCCGGCTGGGAGCCGAGGTCCTTCCGCAGATCGGCTGATCCCGCCCGTCGGTCACTCATGAGGACCGGTGCCTGCCGCCCGTACAGAAGCACCTCCCGCGCACGGGACGGCAGGCAAACCGATCCAAGGCGTAAGCCGTCAGCAGTCACGCAGCTCCGGTGACTGGTTGAGCAGCTGGTTGCGGACCGAGGTGAAGCGGGCCAGCGTCTCGTCCACCTCCGGGGTCAGCGGGAACACCGCGACCCGGTGGCAGTTCTGGAACGCCAGCCGGACACCGAAGTGCCGCTGCAGTGCGCCACGTATCGCGTCACTCGCGAGCGCACGCAGCAGCTGCCCGCGCTCCTGCTCACTCGGCGGCGGCGTCTCGTTGTCGGCGAACTCTCCGCCGTCCACCTTCAGCTGGGCCACCAGTGAGCTGATCATCTCCCACGCGTAAGGCAGGGAGGTCCGGACGCAGTCGACGAAGTCCGCTTCGTCAACCTCGCCTCGCTCGGCCTGTTCCAACAGTGCCGGTGAGACGTCGAGCGACATGGGTTCTCCTCTCGCACCCCCAGCGGGCGGGGGTTGACGGACAGGCCAGGGAGTCCCCGGGGCGCGCCCCCTCGAACACGCAGCGTGCGCGCACCGCGACCTCCTGCTTCTACGGTATGCAACGCTTCCGGAGCGCAACAGGGCGTACCGGCCTCCAGTCGCACACAACCAGCCAATAACGAACGGGGTGCTTCTCAATAAAAGGGGCACTCGAAAGGGCTCGGACAGGGCGGCGCGGGGTGACCGGCGGGCGAAGTGCGGGGAGCGGCGGCAGTCGAGTAGCGTTGCCCACCATGCGTCTCGTCATCGCCCGCTGCTCCGTGGATTACGCGGGTCGGCTCACCGCCCATCTTCCGTCGGCCCCCCGTCTCATCCTCGTGAAGGCGGACGGCAGCGTCTCCATCCACGCGGACGACCGGGCCTACAAGCCCCTCAACTGGATGTCGCCGCCCTGCACCTTGAAGGAGGGCACGGGTGACGACGAAGGCACCTGGACCGTCATCAACAAGGCGGGCGAGAAACTGATCATCACGATGGAGGAGATCCTCCACGACTCCTCGCACGAACTGGGTGTCGACCCGGGTCTCATCAAGGACGGCGTGGAAGCGCACCTCCAGGAGCTCCTCGCGGACCGCATCGACACCCTCGGCGAGGGCTACACGCTGATCCGCCGCGAGTACATGACCGCGATCGGCCCGGTCGACATCCTGTGCCGGGACGCCGAGGGGCAGACCGTCGCCGTCGAGATCAAGCGGCGCGGTGAGATCGACGGCGTGGAGCAGCTGACGCGTTATCTGGAGCTGCTGAACCGCGATCCGCATCTCGCGCCGGTCCGGGGTGTTTTCGCGGCGCAGGAGATCAAGCCGCAGGCCCGGGTGCTCGCGACCGACCGGGGCATCGGGTGCGCGGTGCTCGACTACGACGCGATGCGCGGTATCGAGGACGACAAGTTGCGGCTGTTCTGACCCGGCTCGGCACGAAGCCGCGGTCGCGTCCGCTCGGTTGGTGAGCGGATGCGGCCGCGGCTTCGTCGTGGGTGCTCGCGCAGTTCCCCGCGCCCCTGGCGGGGCGCTTCTACATGACCGTGTCGGAGACGCTCGGGACGACAGGGCTGCTCGCCGTTTCGGTCGTCTCCGTGTCCGTCGGAGTCGGGCTCGACGGGTCCTCGCTCGGCGAGGGGGACGTCGGGTCCTCGCTCGGCGAAGGGGACTTCGTCGGAGGCTTCGTGGGCGACTTCGTCGGGGACTTGGTCGGCTTCTTGGTCGGGGACTTCGTCGGCTTGTCCGGGGACTTGGAGCCGCTCGGGTCGTCCGAGGGCGAGCCGCTGGCGCTCTGGGAGGGCGACGGGTCGTCCGCCGTGCCCGGGACCCCGTCCGCGCCGGGGTCGGCCGACGCCGACGCGGTGCCGGAGCCGTCACCGCTCTTGCCGCTGCCTTCGGCCTTGTCGGCGCCCAGCTCCCCGCCGGTCTCCCCCGCCGTCGCGGACGGGTTGGTGTTGACCTTGTCGGACGGCGGCTCGTCGTTGTCCGAGATGGTGCCGAGGGTGACGATCGTGCCGAGCACCGCCACGAGCAGCGCGCCCGCGCCGGCCGCGACCAGGTTGCGCCGGGTGCCCCGGGCGACGGCCTTGCGCGAGAACGACCCGCCGCCGACCACCGTCGGGGCGGGCCCAGGCGGCCGGCTCACCAACGTCTCGGCCTCGCGCGCCGGTTCGAGCTGCGGGAAGGCGGACGGCACGCCGCCGGACGGCGACTGCGACTCCTCGTACATCGCGTCGGGGACTTCCTCGCCGGCCGCCGTGCGGCCACCGGGCAGCGCACCGCCGGAACGGTCCGCCACGAGCGCGAGGGCGCGCCGGCCGGCGATCGTGCCGCGCTTGTCGGCGAGGGCGCCGCGCAGGGCGATGGAGGCCTCCAGCTCGGCGCGGGCCCGGTCGAGCTGCCCTTCGAGCAGCGCGAGGATCCCCAGCTCGTGGTGGAAGTAGGCCTCTTCGGGAACCAGCCCGGCGATCCGTGCCGCCTCCTGACCGGAGCGCAGCGCACGCTCCCAGGCGCTCCAGGCGAGCCCGGCGGCGAACGCGGGCGCGGCCGCGCGGGCCAGCTCCACGGACGCGGGCGTCGCCTCGTCGTCGGCCGATGCGGACACCGGTACGAGGACGGCGAGCGCGGCGAGCAGGGCGTCGCTCTCGGCGGCGACCCGCTCGGGCCCGACCGACGGGTGCCCGGCCCACCAGGCGTAGTGCAGGGCCGCGGTGCGGGCCCGCTCGACGGTCTCGTCCCCGAACCCGGCGGCCTCCAACTGCACCTGGACACCGGCCGCGAGCCGGTAGCGCGCGCCGACCGCGGTGACGAGCGAGCTGGAGACCAGCTCGGCCAGGGCCGCGTCGGCGTGCTGGTCGCCCACGAGCGCCGGCAGATGCGCCTGGTGCGGGACCTCGCCGCCGAGCGCGACGGCGAACCGCAGGGTGGCGCGGGCCGAGCGGCTCAGCCGGGAGGCGAGCAGCGCGGCGGGCGCGGCCCCCTCGGCGAGCGAGGGCAGCGGCACGTCGTCCGCGTCGCCGTCGGCGGCGTCGAACGGCGCGTCCGCCGGGGCGTCGGAGAGGGAGCCGAACGCGTCGAAGACGCTCGGGTCCGCGCGCTGCTGGTCGCGCTGCCGCAGCAGGGCACCGGCCTGTGCGAAGCGCAGCGGCAGCCCCTCCGACTCGAACCACAGGTCGCCCGCCCACTGGGCCTCGTCGTCGGTCAGCACCCGGCCGACGACGCGCTCCAGGAGTTCCAGGCTGGCGCCGCGGCCCAGGCCGCCGAGGAAGACCTCCTCCACGTGGGAGTCGGCCGACGGCGCGGCGACGTCGGGCGTCGCGGCGAGCAGGTAGGCGCACTCCGGTGTGGCTTCGAGGAGTTCGTCGAGCTGGGCGCCGCCGAACTCCAGGTCGTCCAGGACGACGACGGCGCCGACCTCGTGCACGAGCTCGCGCATCAGGGTGCGGTCGGGGCGGTGCAGCGGCGCGTCGAAGACCGTGCGGAACAGTTCGTGCAGCAGGTCGTCGACCGAGCGGCGGTGCCCGGAGAGCCGGACGACGCCGTCGGGGGCGATGTCGAGGCAGTCCTCGGCGACCTGGTCGAGGAGCGCGGTGCGCCCGGATCCCGAGGGTCCGGTGAGCCGTACGGAGCGCCCGCGCGCGAGGAGCCGTACCAGGCGCTCGCGGTCCTCCTGGCGCTCCAGGAGCGGCTGCCGGGGCAGCGCGGGCCCGGCCGGCAGCGGCGGGCGTGCGGCCCGTGCCCGGTCGGCGCGCGCGGCGGCGTCGAACTTGGCGGGCCTGCCCGGCCGTTCGCCCGGCGGACAGGGTTCGATCTCGCTGCCGTCGACAGGGTTGACGGTGAGGAGATGGTCGCCCGACACGAGCTGCACGGTGCGCGCGAGGGCGGGCACCGGCTGGCCGAAGTCGGGCGGGACCGGCGGCCGCGGGCGGCCGCCGTGCGCCGGCGTGCTGTCGTCGCGCCGGTCCTGGCTGAAGTCTTCAGGTCCCCGGTTCATCGGGTCCATGGTCAAAGCCCCCCAAAAGCGTGGTGTGCCGCTTGCCCCTCCCGGCCTGTGCACACTGCGCTGTCGCTTCTGGTCCGGTGGCCCGCGAGGCGGGTACGTCATACCGCGGGCGACCGAACCCTAGACGTTGGCTCAGTATCTCCGAACAGCCGGGGTGTCGCGCCGCCCGAGACGTCACAGTCTCGCGAGGATTGTGGGCGCTTCCCCCGTGAACGGATGATTCACACCTTCGAGGGGCGAACGTGCCTCACACGCGGGGCAGCGACTCGACTCCGATGCCGCCCTCGATGGCCAGGATCCGGTGCAGCCGGGTCGCGACCAGCAGGCGCTGCATGCGGTCCGGGACCCCGCGCAGCACGAGCCGTCGTCCACAGCGGCCGGCCCGCCGGTGGGCGCCCATGATGACACCGAGTCCGGTCGCGTCCCACGAGTCCAGTTCGGACAGGTCGAGGACCAGGTCTCCGATGCCGTCGTCGACGGCGCTGTGCAGGACCGTACGGGCGTCCGCCGCGCTCCGGACGTCGAGGCGGCCCCCGACGACCAGCTCGGCGTGGTCGCCCCTGATGTGCATATGCGCTCCCCATGCGATCAGTCGTGACGAGAGGTTTCCATGTGATCTGGGTATGTCACTGCAACTGACTGGCTCAAGGCGCCAGAAGTTGCCGTCTGTAAGCGAACCGATACCGAATTCACCCTGAGGGGTGATGTCGCGTCAGGCGGGCCTGGTTCAGTCCCGCCCGCCGGTTCAGCCGTGCTTGTAGAAGCCCTGCCCGCTCTTGCGTCCGATGTCACCGGCGTCCACCATCCGGCGCATCAGCTCCGGCGGCGCGAACTTCTCGTCCTGCGACTCGGTGTAGATGTTGCTGGTGGCGTGCAGCAGGATGTCGACGCCGGTGAGGTCCGCCGTGGCCAGCGGGCCCATCGCGTGGCCGAAGCCCAGCTTGCAGGCGATGTCGATGTCCTCGGCGGTGGCGACGCCCGACTCGTACAGCTTCGCCGCCTCGACGACGAGGGCCGAGATGAGCCGGGTGGTGACGAAGCCCGCCACGTCGCGGTTGACGACGATGCAGGTCTTGCCGACGGACTCGGCGAACTCCCGCGCGGTGGCGAGGGTTTCGTCGCTCGTCTTGTAGCCGCGGACCAGCTCGCACAGCTGCATCATCGGCACCGGCGAGAAGAAGTGCGCACCGACGACGCGCTCCGGACGGTCCGTCACCGCCGCGATCTTGGTGATCGGAATGGCGGACGTGTTCGACGCGAGCACCGTGTCGTCGCGCACGATCTTGTCGAGCGCGCGGAAGATCTCGTGCTTGATCTCCAGCTTCTCGAAGACGGCCTCGACGACGAGGTCGGCGTCGGCGGCCGCGTCCAGATCGGTGGTCGGGGTGATGCGGGCGAGCGCCGCCTCGGCGTCCTCGGCCGTCAGTTTGCCCTTGCTCACGAACTTGTCGTACGACGCCTTGATGCCGTCGGTGCCACGCGTGAGGGCTTCGTCGGTGACGTCGCGCAGGACGACGTCCCAGCCCGCCTGGGCAGAGACCTGGGCGATGCCGGACCCCATGAGACCGGCCCCGATGACGGCGAGCTTCCGTGCCACGTGCGACTCCCCTTTTACCGCGTACCCGCGTACCCGCGTACCGCTTAACCACTGTTTACGTTGCTCTGTGGCGGACGATAGCGCCCGTGAGGGGGCATGTGGCGGTTAAGAGATGCGCGTCACGTCTCGAATGACGGACATCACACTGCCAGCGGCCATCAGGCCTGGCGCACGGCGTAGTTGAGCACCCTGGGACTCAGGAGCTCCTCGGTCTCGCCGCCGTGACGGTCTGGTGGACCCGGCCGATCTGACCGGTGGTCAGCCCGGGCAGCGGGTCGCCCGCGGCGGTGGCGGACACACCCGGGGCGCACCCGCGCACCCCGCGCCCGCCGTGACGGTCGGCACACGGAGCCTCCGCCGGGCCCCGGCATAACTACGCTGGTCGCATGGTCAATCTGACGCGCATCTACACCCGTACCGGAGACAAGGGCAGCACCGCCCTCGGCGACATGAGCCGCACCGCCAAGACCGATCTGCGGATCTCGGCGTACGCGGACGCCAACGAGGCCAACGCCGTCATCGGCACGGCGATCGCCCTCGGCGGCCTGGACGAGGAGGTCGTCACGGTCCTCACCCGCGTCCAGAACGACCTGTTCGACGTCGGCGCCGACCTGTCCACGCCCGTCGCCGAGAACCCCGCGTACCCGCCGCTGCGCGTCGAGCAGTTCTACGTCGACAAGCTGGAGGCGGACTGCGACCGGTTCAACGCGGAGCTGGAGAAGCTGCGCTCGTTCATCCTGCCCGGCGGCACCGCGGGCGCCGCCCTGCTGCACCAGGCGTGCACCGTGGTGCGGCGGGCCGAGCGGTCGACGTGGGCGGCCATGGAGGTGCACGGCGAGACGATGAACCCGCTGACGGCGACGTACCTGAACCGCCTCTCGGACCTGCTGTTCATCCTCGCCCGCATCGCCAACAAGGAGGTCGGGGACGTGCTGTGGGTGCCGGGCGGCGAGCGCTAGGCGACTCCTCCACCCCGAGCGGGCTCCTTCTTCGGGAACAGCGTGTAGGTCAGCGCGATGACCACGTTGAGGCCGATGACGAACAGCATCCGCTGCTGCCACTGGATCAGCGACCCGGTGTCCCCGTCGTCGCCCACGTACCAAATCGCGCCCTGCAGCAGCCCGAGCGCGATGACCGAGGCGAGCACCCAGCGCGCGGCGAGCTTCCACTCGTGGACCGCCCGCGCGGTGCCGTACTTGGGCGTCGACGGCGGCGGGCCGCCCGCGAAGCGGTGGGCGACGCGGACGTCGACCCACCGGACGGTGTAGTGGCCGAGCGCCACCGAGTAGCCGATGTAGACGGCGGCCAGACCGTGCTTCCAGTCCGGTTCGGCGCCGTTCTTCAGGTCGACCGCGGTGACGACCAGCAGGACCACTTCGAGCAGCGGCTCGCACAGCAGGACGGCGAGCCCCGCGCGCGGCATCCCGGCCCAGTAGCGCAGCGCGAGTCCGGCGGCGAGGAGCACCCAGAAGGCGACCTCGCAGACGACGATGAGCGTGACGATCACGACGGGCTCCTCTCGTTCCCCGCTTCCAGCCTGGCCGCCGGGAAGGGCGGGATCGTCGTCGTACGTGACGAGACAGGACTGCATCCTTCGATGTACCGGCGGCCCGCGCGATGTCGTCCCCCGGCACCGTGCCCGGCGGCCCCGGCCCGTGTTGGATGGGGGCATGCACCTGCCGCTCCCCCGCCCGCCGCACCGTGACGACGTCCGGATCGCCGTGGCGGGCCTGCTGGGCGGGCTGCTGCTGTGGGGCATCGGCCTCGGCATGAACACGGGCCGCCCGCTCGGCGGCGCGTGGCTCCTGCTGCCGCTCGTCGCGATGGCGGGCCTGGAGCTGGTGCGCCGGACGCTGCCGTGGTGCGCGGTCGCGGCGGGCACCCTCGTGCTGATCGCCGACCAGTGCACCCGGGGGAGCCTCGCGACCGTCCTGATGTACACGGACCTGGTCTACGCGGCCGTCCTGTACGGCAGCCCGGCAGCGGCCCGGCGCATCCCGGTGACCGGCGGCCTGCTCACGGTCGCGGCGACGCTGGGCGCCCTGGCCGTGTGGCGGCGGCCCGAGGCGCTGCTGATCGGGGTCGCCGTGGGCCTGGTGACGTTCACCCCGGCCGCCACCGGGGTCCTGGTCCGCAACCACCGCGAGACGGCGGCCGCCGAACGGCTGCGGGCCGAACAGACCGCGCTCCTCGCCGAGATCGACCGCGTGCAGGCGGTGACGGCGGAGCGCGCCCGGATGGCCCGCGAGCTGCACGACATGGTGGCGAACCATCTCTCGGCGATCGCGATCCACTCCACGGCCGCGCTGTCCCTCGACGACGCGGCGACCACCCGTACGGCGCTGCAGACCATCCGGGAGAACAGCGTCGACGGGCTGGCCGAGATGCGCCGTCTGATCGGCCTGCTGCGCGCCGAGGGCGCCTCCGACGAACCGGCCGCGGCGCCGACGCTGGAGGGCCTGGGCGCGCTGGTCGAGCAGGCCCGCGCCAACGGGCTGGACGCGGAGCTGACCGTCACGGGTGCCACCGCCGGCCTGCCCGCCCCGGTCGGCCTCGCCGCCTACCGCATCGTCCAGGAGTCGCTGACCAACGCCCTCAAGCACGCCTCCCCCGGCCGCGTCACGATCGACGTCGCCCGCTCGGCGGACCGGATCGAGGTGCGGGTCACCAGCCCGTACGGGGACCGGGACGGACCGCGCGCCCCCGGCTCCGGCGCCGGGCTCGTCGGCATGCGCGAGCGCACCGAACTGCTCTCCGGGACGTTCGCGGCGGGCCCGCGGCCCGGCCCCGGGCACACCGTCTGGCGGGTGTGCGCGACCCTGCCCCTGCACACCCCGGCCCCCGAAGGAGAACCCGCGTGATCCGCGTACTCGTCGCCGAGGACCAGTCCGCCGTACGGGCCGGTCTCGTCCTCATCCTGAACAGCGCGCCGGACATCGAGGTGGCCGGTGAGGCGGAGGACGGCGAGCAGGCGGTGGCGATGGCCCGCGAACTGCGGCCCGATCTGGTCCTGATGGACGTGCAGATGCCGCGTCTCGACGGAGTTTCGGCCACATCCGCGATCGTCGCCGAGGCCCTCGCGGACGTTCTGGTGCTGACCACCTTCGACCTCGACGCGTACGTCTTCGGGGCGCTGCGGGCGGGCGCGGCCGGGTTCCTGCTCAAGACCGTCGACGCCCGGGAGCTGATCGACGGCGTGCGGACGGTCGCGCGCGGGGAGGGGACGATCGCCCCTGCCGTGACCCGCCGGCTGATCGCCGAGTTCGCGTCTGGACCCCAACGCGCCCCGGAACCAACGGAGTTGGCGACGCTCACCCGACGCGAGCGGGAAGTCCTGCGCTGTCTGGGCGAGGGGCTCTCCAACGCGGGGATCGCGGACCGCCTCGACATGGCGGAGGCCACGGTGAAGACCCACGTCAGCCGCCTCCTCGGCAAGCTGGGACTGCGCAGCCGCGTACAAGCCGCGGTGCTGGCGCAGGAGTTGGACCGGTAGGGCGTCGCACAGGTTGGCCGAAACCCGTAATTGGTTTAGACCTTGACCGATGGTCCAGACCTTTCTATTCTCACCGCACTGCGGTGAGCACATCCCCCACTTCCGGTGCTCATGGGCGTCGCAGGGATCCACCCCCTTCACGGACCCCGGAACCCCGAGGAGCACCCCATGCGCTCGACCGACGTACCCAGAAAGCGACTGCGGCACAGATTCACCGCCGTCCTCGCCACACTCGTCCTCCCCGCCGCCGGTCTCACCGCCGTCACGGCGCTCGCGACCCCCTCGCAGGCGGCCGCCACGGCCAGCGCCGTCACCGCGACCTACGCCAAGACCCAGGACTGGGGCACCGGCTTCGAGGGCAAGTGGACGATCAAGAACGGCGGCGCCACGGCCATCAGCTCGTGGGCCGTCGAATGGGACTTCCCCACCGGTACGAAGGTGACCTCCGCCTGGGACGCCACCGTCACCAACTCCGCCAACCACTGGACCGGCAAGAACCTCTCCTGGAACGGGTCGCTCGCCCCCGGCGCCTCGATCTCCTTCGGGTTCAACGGCTCCGGCGCCGGCGCCCCCACCGGCTGCAAGATCAACGGCGCCTCCTGTGACGGCGGCGACGTGCCCGGCGACGCGGCCCCCTCCGCGCCCGGCACCCCGACCGCCTCCGCCATCACCGACACCTCGGCGAAGCTCTCCTGGTCGGCGGCGACCGACGACAAGGGCATCAAGAACTACGACGTCCTGCGCGACGGCGCCAAGGTCGCGACGGTGACGGGGACGACGTACTCCGACAGCGGCCTGACCGCGGGCACCGACTACTCGTACACCGTCCAGGCCCGCGACACCGCCGACCAGACGGGCCCCGCCTCCGGCGCGGTCAAGGTCCACACCACTGGCGGCGGCGGCACGGACCCGGGCAACCCGGGCACCGGCGGCAAGGTCAACCTGGGGTACTTCACCGACTGGGGGGTCTACGGCCGCCAGTACTACCCCAAGAACCTGGAGACCTCCGGCTCGGCCGCGAAGATCACCCACATCAACTACGCGTTCGGCAACGTGCAGAACGGCCAGTGCACGATGGGTGACAGCTACGCCGACACGGACATGGCCTACACCGCGGCCAACTCCGTCTCCGGTGTCGCCGACACCTGGGACCAGCCGCTGCGCGGCGCCTTCAACCAGCTGCGCCAGCTCAAGGCCAAGCACCCGAACCTGAAGATCCTGTGGTCCTTCGGCGGCTGGACCTGGTCCGGCGGCTTCGGCCAGGCCGCGCAGAACCCGGCCGCGTTCGCCGACTCCTGCTACAAGCTGGTCGAGGACCCGCGCTGGGCCGATGTCTTCGACGGCATCGACATCGACTGGGAGTACCCCAACGCCTGCGGCCTGTCCTGTGACACCTCGGGCCAGGACGCCCTGAAGAAGCTGGCCACGGCGCTGCGCGCCAAGTTCGGCTCCAACAACCTGGTCACCGCCGCGATCACCGCGGACGGCTCGGCCGGCGGCAAGATCGAGAAGAACGACTACGCGGGCGCTTCCCAGTCCTTCGACTGGTACAACGTCATGACCTACGACTTCTTCGGCGCGTTCAACGCCAAGGGCCCGACGGCTCCGCACTCCCCGCTCACCTCGTACGCCGGCATCCCGCAGCAGGGCTTCACCTCGGCGGACGCCATCGCGAAGCTCAAGGCGCAGGGCGTCCCGGCCGCCAAGCTGCTGCTCGGCATCGGCTTCTACGGCCGCGGCTGGACGGGCGTCACGCAGAAGGAGCCGGGCGGCACGGCCACGGGTCCGGCGGCCGGCACCTACGAGCAGGGCATCGAGGACTACAAGGTCCTGAAGACCAAGTGCCCGTCGAACGGCACCGTGGCCGGCACCGCGTACGCCTACTGCGGTTCCGACTGGTGGTCCTACGACACCCCGGCGACGATCGCCTCCAAGCTGACCTGGGCCAAGTCGCAGGGTCTGGGCGGCGCGTTCTTCTGGGAGTTCTCGGGAGACACGTCCAACGGTGAGCTGGTCACCGCGGTCGCCAACGGCCTGAAGTAACCACCCACGAACGAAGCCGGGCCCACGGGAACGCCCCCCGTGCGCCCGGCTTCTCCATGCCGTCAGTCGCGGATCACGCCACGTTCACCCGCTGCCCGGGCGGCGCCGCCTCCAGCCACGCCAGGAAACCGGTCAGGGCGTCCTCGCTCATGGCCAGTTCCAGCCGGGTACCGCGATGCGTACAGGCCAGCACGATCGCGTCGGAGAGGAGCGCCAGTTCTTCTTCGCCCTCGGGTGCCCGGCGCCCGGTCACCTCGATGGCGGCCCGCTCAAGGATCCGCCGGGGCCGCGGCGCGTACGAGAACACCCGGAACCACTCAATGCGGTCACCGTTGTAGCGCGCGATGCCGTACCCCCAGCCCTTGCCGGAGGTGTCCACGTCGTCCGGCGCGGGAGCGTCCCACCGCAGCGAGCAGTCGAAGGTGCCGCCCGAGCGCTGGATCAGCCGGCGCCGCAGGCCGAAGACGAACAATCCCAGCAGTACGAGTACGACGACCGCGACTACGCACAGCACGAGAACGAGGACCATCTGCACCGACCTCCTCGTCTCTCAAGGAACTTCTCGACCGATCAAACGCCTGATAACGGAACAGCAAAAACGGGTGGAGATCGCCTCAGCCGCGACCCGGTCCGGAGGTCATCTCCGGCCTGGGCCGCGGCTGAGGTACGTCATAGGGCTCGCTGGGGTCAGCGTGCCGCCACCGCACGCAGTCGGACGTCGGCGCGACGCTCGGCGGACGCGTCGGCGTCCGACTTCGCGCGCTCCAGCGCCCGCTCCGCCCGCTGGACGTCGATCTCGTCCGACAGCTCGACGATCTCGGCCAGCAGCGACAGCTTGTTGTCCGCGAACGAGACGAAGCCGCCGTGGACAGCCGCCACGACCGTCCCGCCGTCGCTCGTGCGGATCGTCACCGGGCCCGACTCCAGCACACCGAGCAGCGGCTGGTGACCGGGCATGACGCCGATGTCGCCGGACGTGGTACGCGCGACGACCAGGGTGGCCTCGCCGGACCAGACACTGCGGTCCGCGGCGACGAGCTCGACGTGCAGCTCAGCAGCCAAGGTGGGCTCCTCGGGTCACCACCCGACGGCATTCGCTGCCGGGTGTTGGGTCAAAGTCTAGTGGGCGTTGCGGGAGGGCCGGGACACACCCCGGCCCTCCCATGAGCTACGAGGCTCAGGAGACGCCGAGCTCCTTGGCGTTGGCCTTGAGGTCCTCAATGCCACCGCAGAGGAAGAACGCCTGCTCCGGGAAGTGGTCGTACTCGCCGTCGATGATCGCGTTGAAGGCCGTGATCGACTCGTCCAGCGGGACGTCCGACCCGTCGACGCCGGTGAACTGCTTGGCGACGTGGGTGTTCTGGGACAGGAAGCGCTCCACACGACGGGCGCGGTGGACAGTGAGCTTGTCCTCCTCGCCGAGCTCGTCGATACCGAGGATCGCGATGATGTCCTGGAGGTCCTTGTACTTCTGCAGCACCGTCTTGACGCGCATGGCGGTGTTGTAGTGGTCCGCCGCGATGTAACGCGGGTCCAGGATGCGGGACGTGGAGTCCAGCGGGTCCACGGCCGGGTAGATGCCCTTCTCCGAGATCGGACGGGAGAGCACCGTCGTCGCGTCGAGGTGGGCGAACGTGGTGGCCGGGGCCGGGTCGGTCAGGTCGTCCGCGGGGACGTAGATCGCCTGCATCGAGGTGATCGAGTGACCACGGGTCGACGTGATGCGCTCCTGGAGGAGACCCATCTCGTCGGCCAGGTTCGGCTGGTAACCCACGGCGGACGGCATGCGGCCGAGCAGCGTGGAGACCTCGGAACCGGCCTGCGTGAAGCGGAAGATGTTGTCGATGAAGAACAGCACGTCCTGCTTCTGCACATCGCGGAAGTACTCCGCCATGGTCAGACCCGCGAGGGCCACGCGCAGACGGGTGCCCGGCGGCTCGTCCATCTGACCGAAGACCAGCGCGGTCTTGTCGATGACGCCCGAGTCGGCCATTTCCTCGATGAGGTCGTTGCCCTCACGGGTGCGCTCACCGACACCGGCGAACACGGAGACACCGTCGTGGTTGTTGGCGACGCGGTAGATCATCTCCTGGATGAGCACCGTCTTGCCGACGCCGGCACCACCGAACAGGCCGATCTTTCCACCCTTGACGTACGGGGTGAGAAGGTCGACGACCTTGATGCCGGTCTCGAACATCTCGGTCTTCGACTCGAGCTCGTCGAAGTTCGGAGCCTTGCGGTGGATGCCCCAGCGCTCGCCCGTGTACTGCTCGTCCGTGTTCAGCACCTCGCCGAGGGTGTTGAACACCTTGCCCTTGGTGAAGTCACCGACGGGAACGGTGATGGAGGCACCGGTGTCGGTCACCGGGGCCTGGCGGACCAGACCGTCGGTGGGCTGCATGGAGATCGCGCGGACCAGGCCGTCACCGAGGTGCTGGGCGACCTCGAGCGTCAGGGTCTTCTGCTCGCCGTCCTTGGCCGGGTCGGCCACCTGGACGTGCAGGGCGTTGTAGATGTCCGGCATCGCGTCGACGGGGAACTCCACGTCGACGACCGGGCCGATGACCCGGGCGACGCGGCCCGTGGCAGCGGCCGTCTCAACAGTGGTCGTCATTACTTGTCACTCCCCGCGGTCGCGTCGGCCAGGGCGCTGGCGCCACCGACGATCTCGCTGATTTCCTGGGTGATTTCGGCCTGGCGGGCCGCGTTGGCAAGACGGGAGAGCGTGTTGATCAGCTCGCCCGCGTTGTCGGTCGCCGACTTCATCGCGCGGCGCGTGGCGGCGTGCTTGGAAGCAGCCGACTGGAGCATCGCGTTGTAGATACGGCTCTCGACGTAGCGCGGCAGCAGGGCGTCGAGGACGTCCTCCGCCGACGGCTCGAAGTCGTACAGCGGAAGGATCTCGTCCTTGGACGCCGACTCCTCCGCCACCTCTTCGAGGCTGAGCGGCAGCAGACGGCTGTCGACCGCCGACTGCGTCATCATCGAGACGAACTCGGTGTAGACGATGTGGAGTTCATCCACGCCGCCCTCCGCCGTCTCCTTCTCGATGGCCTCGATCAGCGGGCCCGCGACCTTCTTGGCGTCCGCGTACGTGGGCTCGTCGGTGAAGCCCGACCACGACTCCACGACCTTGCGCTCGCGGAAGTTGTAGTGGGCCAGACCGCGGCGGCCGACGATGTACGTGTCGACCTCCTTGCCCTCGGCCACGAGCCGCTCGGTGAGCTGCTCCGCGGCCTTGATCGCGTTCGAGTTGAAGGCGCCGGCCAGACCGCGGTCGCTCGTGAGGAGCAGAACCGCGACCCGGGTCGCCGGCTCGGCCTCGGTCGTCAGCGGGTGCTTGGTGTTCGACCCGGTCCCCACCGCCGTGACCGCGCGCGTGAGCTCGGTCGCGTACGGCGTGGAGGCCGCCACCTTGCGCTGCGCCTTGACGACGCGCGAGGCGGCGATCATCTCCATCGCCTTGGTGATCTTCTTGGTCGCGGTGACGGACCGGATGCGACGCTTGTAGACCCGGAGCTGGGCTCCCATGAGTCAGGTCCCTTCCGTCGTCACTTACCGGCGGCGGCCGGAGCGTCCTCGCCGAGAAGCTTCCCGTCCGAGGTCTCGAACTGCTTCTTGAACTCGACGATGGCGTCGGCAACAGCGGTGAGGGTGTCGTCCGACATCTTGCCGCCCTCCTTGATGGAGGTCATGAGGCCCTGCTCCTTGCGGTGCAGGTGCTCCAGGAGCTCCTTCTCGAAGCGGCGGATGTCGGCCACGGGCACGTCGTCCATCTTGCCGGTGGTGCCGGCCCAGACGGAGACGACCTGGTCCTCGGTCGACATCGGCTGGTACTGAGCCTGCTTGAGCAGCTCGACCAGACGCTGACCGCGCTCCAGCTGCGACTTCGACGCGGCGTCCAGGTCGGAACCGAAGGCGGCGAACGCCTCCAGCTCGCGGTACTGGGCCAGGTCGAGGCGCAGACGGCCGGAGACCTGCTTCATCGCCTTGTGCTGCGCGGAACCACCGACTCGGGAGACGGAGATACCGACGTTCAGCGCGGGGCGCTGACCGGCGTTGAAGAGGTCCGACTCCAGGAAGCACTGGCCGTCGGTGATGGAGATGACGTTGGTCGGGATGAACGCCGAGACGTCGTTGGCCTTCGTCTCGACGATCGGCAGACCCGTCATCGAACCGGCACCGAGGTCGTCCGAGAGCTTCGCGCAGCGCTCGAGCAGACGCGAGTGCAGGTAGAAGACGTCACCCGGGTAGGCCTCGCGCCCCGGCGGGCGGCGCAGCAGCAGGGACACGGCGCGGTAGGCGTCGGCCTGCTTCGAGAGGTCGTCGAAGATGATGAGGACGTGCTTGCCCTCGTACATCCACTGCTGGCCGATGGCCGAACCGGTGTACGGCGCCAGGTACTTGAAGCCGGCCGGGTCGGACGCCGGGGCGGCGACGATGGTCGTGTACTCCAGCGCGCCGGCCTCTTCCAGGGCACCACGCACGGAGGCGATGGTGGAACCCTTCTGACCGATGGCGACGTAGACGCAGCGGACCTGCTTCGACGGGTCGCCGGTGCGCCAGTTGTCGCGCTGGTTGATGATCGTGTCGACGGCCAGGGCGGTCTTGCCGGTCTGACGGTCACCGATGATCAGCTGACGCTGGCCACGGCCGATCGGGGTCATCGCGTCGACGGCCTTGTAGCCGGTCTCCATCGGCTCGTGCACCGACTTGCGCTGCATGACCGTGGGGGCCTGCAGCTCAAGGGCGCGGCGGCCGGACGTCTCGATGTCGCCGAGGCCGTCGATCGGGTTGCCGAGCGGGTCGACGACGCGACCCAGGTAGCCCTCGCCGACACCGACGGACAGGACCTCACCGGTACGCGTGACCGGCTGACCCTCCTCGATGCCGCTGAACTCACCGAGGACGATGGCGCCGATCTCGCGCTCTTCCAGGTTGAGCGCGAGGCCGAGGGTGCCGTCCTCGAACTTCAGCAGTTCGTTGGCCATGGCCGAGGGGAGACCCTCGACCTTCGCGATGCCGTCGCCGGCAAGGGTGACCGTACCGACCTCCTCGCGCGAGGCCGCGTCCGGCTTGTACGCCTGGACAAAGTTCTCCAGCGCGTCCCGGATCTCCTCCGGCCGGATCGTGAGCTCCGCCATCTGGGTTCCCTGCTCTCCTTGTTGGGCCCGAAGTGTTCTTGGGGTCTGGGGTCAGCCCCCAGGAATCCTCTGCACGGCCCAACTAGGGCCGTAGTTGTACGTGTGAGGTGTCAGCCGGCCATGCGGCGGCTGGCGTCCTCGATGCGGTCCGCGATGGAGCCGTTGATGACCTCGTCGCCGACCTGCACCTTGATCCCGCCGAGGACCTCGGGGTCCACGTCCAGGTTCAGGTGCATCTGACGCCCGTAGAGCTTCGCGAGGGCGGCACCCAGGCGCTGCTTCTGCTGGTCGGTCAGCGGCACCGCCGTCGTGACGACGGCCACCATGCGCTCCCGGCGCTCGGCGGCGAGCTTGGAGAGGGACTCGAGTCCCCCTTCAAGGCTACGTCCACGCGGAGCGGTCACCAGACGCGCGACGAGGCGCTCGGTGGTGGGCTTGGCCCGCCCGCCGAGCAGCTGCCGGACGAGGTCGCCGCGCAGCTTGCCCGAGGCGCCCTTGTCGGTCAGGGCGGCACGGAGCTCCGTGTTGGAGGAGACGATCCGGTCGAACCGGAACAGCTCGTCCTCGACGTCGTCGAGCTCACCGCTCTTCTGCGCCGCGGTCAGGTCCGCGGTGTTGGCCAGCTCCTCCAGGGAGTCGACCAGGTCGCGCGAGGCCGACCACCGGGAGCGGACCAGACCGGACACCAGGTCGACGGCCTCGCCGCTGACCTGGCCGCCGAGCAGCCGGCCCGCGAGCTCGGCCTTGGCGTCACCGGCCTGCGCCGGGTCGGTGAGGACCCGACGCAGCGAGACCTCGCGGTCCAGCAGCGCGGTCACCGCGGCCAGGTCGCCGGCGAGCGCCTCGGCGTCGACCGACGTGGAGTCGGTCAGCGCGTCCAGGCGCTCACGCGCGGCGGCGAGGGCCTCGCGGCTCGCTCCGTGGGCGGTCATCGAGCAGCCTCTGCCTTCTCTTCCAGCTCACCGAGGAAGCGGTCGATCGTGCGCGACTGCCGGGCGTAGTCGTCGAGCGACTCGCCGACCAGCTTGCCGGCCAGGTCGGTGGCCAGCTGGCCGACGTCCTGACGCAGCGACTGAGCGGCGGCCTTGCGGTCGGCCTCGATCTGGGCGTGACCCGCGGCGATGATCTCCTCACGCTGCCGCTGGCCTTCCGCACGCATCTCGGCGATGAGAGCGGCGCCCTGCTCCTGCGCCTCCTGGCGCAGCCGCGCGGCCTCGTGCCGGGCCTCGGCGAGCTGAGCCTTGTACTGCTCAAGAACGCTCTGGGCTTCGGTCTGAGCGGCCTCGGCCTTCTCGATACCGCCCTCGATCAGCGCGTGGCGCTCTTCCAGCGTCTTGTTGATACGCGGGAGGAGCTTCTTCGCGAAGAAGAAGAAGACGATGGCGAAGGCAAGGGTGCCGACGAGCAGCTCGGGGCCGGGCGGGATGAGCGGGTTCTGCTCCTCCTCGGCCGCGAGTGCAACCAGGTTGGCGATCACATCAGTGCCTTTCGTCGAAAAGTGTCAGTAAGGGGTGATCACTTACCGAACACGAACGGCATAACGATGCCGATGAGGGCGAGCGCCTCACAGAAGGCGAAGCCCAGGATCTGGTTGGCGCGGATCAGACCAGCGGCTTCGGGCTGACGGGCGAGCGCCTCGGTGCCCTTACCGAAGACGATGCCGACGCCGATGCCGGGGCCGATGGCGGCAAGGCCGTAACCGATCGAACCAGTGGAGCCGTGGAGGCCTTCGGCGGCGAGGGTCTGGAGAGCGGACATGCCGGTTCTTCCTTCTCTTTCAAGGGCCGGTGGGGGTTGGCCACCGGACGAATCGGGGGTACTGCGGAGCGGGTGGGCTCAGTGGTGCTCGGCGAGCGCGCCCTGGATGTACGAGCAGGCGAGGAGCACGAAGACGTACGCCTGGACCGCCTGCACGAAAAGCTCGAAGAGGATCATGACGATCGTCATGACGAAGGAGACGCCCGCGGCCGGGATCATCCAGCCGTTCAGCAGGTACCAGGAGGCGACCGTGAACATCACGAGCATGAGGTGGCCGGCGAACATGTTGGCGAACAGTCGCACCGCGTGGGTGAACGGACGGACCAGCAGGTTCGAGAAGAACTCGATGAACGAGACGAGCCACTTGATCGGGCCGAGCGAGGCGTCGTAGCCGACGATGTTCTTCCAACCGCCCACGAAGCCATGCCGCTTGAAGGTCAGCGAGACCCACAGGACGTAGACGATCAGGGCCAGGACGGCCGGGTACGCGATGACCGAGGCGACCGGGAACTGCGCCAGCGGGATCACGGACCAGACGTTCATGATCCAGACGAAGAAGAACAGCGAGACCATGAGCGGGACGTACTTCTCGCCCTCGCGCTTGCCGAGCGTCTCGTAGACGATGCTGCGGCGCACGAAGTCGTAGCCGGCCTCGGCGATCATCTGGGTCTTGCCCGGGACCACCTTGGCTCGGCCGAACGCGGCGTAGAAGAAGCTCACGACCACAAGAGAGGTCAGCAGGGCGAGGAGCATCACCTTGTTGAACTCGAACCCGCCGACGGTGAACATCGGCTGGAACAGGAAGGAGTGCAGGCCCGGCGCCGGGAAGCCACACCCGTTGTCGGACATGATCCGACAGCTCCAGTCAAACGCGAGCTGGGTCGTGTCAGCACTCACCGCGGGCTCCTTCGGCGTGACGCATAAGTACGGCAACCTCGTTGTGTCGGTGCGGCGCGCAGCCGCGGGTCGGCACCGGTCTGGTGTTTCGGGTGTGGGGGCGGCGGGCAGGCTTTGAGCCTCGCGATCGTGCAGGCGTCAGCTCAGATGCCCGCGCCCGCGATGCCGCAGTTGGCACCGGACGATAGCAGTAACTCGAGCGGCCCTTTATCGCGCCCCTACCCTTCACGACGAAGACCCGGTCTTCTCAGGGTTCTCGCTCTTGTCAGAGCCGTTCGTCGTATCGGGATCGACGTAGAAGACCTTCGCCTTGAGGTGGGCACGGGCCTGGAAGCCCATCCACACGACGGTCACGGCCACGAGAGTGGCGGCGAAGGCCCGGGGGTTGAACAGCGTGGTGTTCTTGAAGACAGCCACGAAGATCAGAAGCAGCAGGAGCTGGGCGAAGTAGAGCATCATGCCCATCGCCTGGAACAGCTGCGGAAGCGATTTTGCCGTCCGATACAGGACGATTTGCCCGATCCCCATGAACGCGATGACGAGCAGCGTGCCGACCACCGCACCGATGACACCCTTGCCGCCCGCAAGCACACCACTGATCACCGCGGCAATCACGCCGGCGATGGCGGTGGGTACGAGGGCCTGCAAAAGGGTCCGTGCGTCGTTGGACGGCATGGCGGCAGCTCCGCTTATTGATGGGGGCAGGGTGTCGTCATGGACGAGCGTAGTCCGGGGCCGAGAGGGAATTTCGGGCCAAGGGACCGTCGCACTCCGGTCTTTCGGCTCTATCCCCGGGTTTCGTGAACGGTATCACAAACTATTTGATGCGGTCTTTACCTAGATGGTGTGCTCGCTGTCACACATGAGAGTGACAGTGCGCGTCTGCGCGCCCACAGCATCAACTTGTCTGGTATTGGGGTCTTTTGGAACGCCGCGTCAGCGCGACGAACCAGCCTTCCGCCGATCGGAGAAGCGCGAACGGGCGCCAATTGCCGTCGCTCCGTTGACTCCTGCGGGAATCGGCGTGCGGCCGCCTTCGCCGCTTTCGCCTTCTTCGCCCTTTTCTTCGCTCATGTCCGCGGTGGAGGCGTCCTCCGCGGATGTGGCCAACGCCTCCTCGGCGGTGGCCCGGCGACGCCGGTAGCGCGGCGGCACCAGGCGCTCCGCCCAGCGCGGGATGTGCGGCGTGAAGCGCGGCAACAGCAGCAGCACCAGACCGACGAAGCTGAGGGCGACGACGCTGAGCATGACCCACATCCCGGACGCCGAGTGCACCGAGTAGGCGACCGCGCCGAAGGCGATGAGCGCCGACCAGAAGTACATGATCAGCACCGCGCGGGAGTGCGAGTGCCCGATCTCCAGGAGCCGGTGGTGCAGATGCCCCCGGTCGGCGGCGAACGGCGACTGCCCGTTCCAGGTGCGGCGCACGATCGCGAGGACCAGGTCCGCGAACGGGATCGCGATGATCGTCAGCGGCATCACCAGCGGGATGAAGACCGGGAGCATCGCGTGCGTGGCGTCACGGGTGGAGCCGCCGAGGTTGAGCTTCAGGGCGTCCGGGTCGACCTGGCCGGTGATGGAGATGGCGCCCGCGGCGAGCACGAGCCCGATCAGCATCGACCCCGAGTCGCCCATGAAGATGCGCGCCGGATGCATGTTGTGCGGCAGGAAGCCCAGGCACATGCCCATCAGGATCGCCGCGAAGAGGGTGGCGGGCGCCGCCGACTCGATGCCGTAGCCGTACCAGATCCGGTACGCGTACAGGAAGAACGCCGCCGCCGCGATGCACACCATGCCGGCCGCGAGACCGTCGAGGCCGTCGACGAAGTTCACGGCGTTGATCGTGATGACCACGAGCGCGACGGTGAGCAGGGTGCCCTGCCACTGGGTCAGGGAGACCGTGCCGACGCCGGGGATCGGCAGCCACAGGATCGTCAGACCCTGCATGACCATGACGCCCGCGGCGATCATCTGGCCGCCCAGCTTGATCAGGGCGTCGATCTCGAACTTGTCGTCCAGGACGCCGATCAGCCAGATCAGCGCGGCCCCCGACAGCAGGGCTCTCGGCTCGTTCGACGACTCGAAGACCTGGTCCAGGTTGGTCAGGTGGTCGGCGACCAGCAGCCCCGCGCACAGTCCGAAGAACATGGCGATACCGCCGAGCCGCGGTGTGGGCTCCCGGTGCACGTCTCGTGCCCGGATCTCCGGCATCGCGCCGGCCACGATCGCGAACTTCCGCACCGGGCCTGTGAGCAGATATGTCACCGCGGCCGTGATGCAGAGCGTCAGCAGGTATTCACGCACGGGCTTCCCCACAGGTATCGCTGGCCATCTCAGCCCCACACCCTAGCTTCGTGTGCTTGGGGTCGGGGACTTACGGGTAGCGACGATGGTTGCACGAGTGACGGTTCCGGCCCGCACTGCCGCTGCTCCGCCCGTGCGTCTACCCCTCATCCGCCCGGATACGGGGGAAATCTCCGGACCAGTTCGCGGACCTCCTCGCGCACGGCGCGTCCGTCGAAGGCGTCGCGCACGACACCCGAGAGGAGCACCGCGATCCGGGCCATCTCCGTCTCGCCCATCCCCTGGGTGGTCACGGCCGCGGTGCCGAGGCGCAGACCGCGGCCCTCGCCGTACGGCAGGGCGCAGGTGTCCAGGACGATGCCCGCCGAGGCCAGCCGGCCGCGCGCCGTGCGTCCGTCGACGCCGATGCCGTCGCCGGGCGGAGCGGGGTCGACGGTGACCAGATGGGTGTCGGTGCCGCCCGTGGTGACGGCGAAGCCCTCCGCCTCCAGGGCCGCGGCCAGCACCCGGGCATTGGCGACGACCTGGTGCGCGTACCCCGTGAAGGCGGGTGTCGCCGCCTCCCCGAACGCGACGGCCTTGGCCGCGATCGTGTGCATCTGGGCGCCGCCCTGCGTGAACGGGAAGACCGCCCGGTCCACCCGGTCCGCCAGCTCGGCGCCGCACAGCAGCATGCCGCCGCGCGGGCCGCGCAGCACCTTGTGCGTGGTGGCGCAGACGATGTCGGCGTACGGGACCGGGTTCGGGGCCGCTCCCCCGGCGACGAGCCCGATGGGGTGCGCGGCGTCCGCGATGAGGTGGGCGCCCACGTCGTCGGCGATGTCCCGGAAGGCCGCGTAGTCGAGGTGCCGCGGATAGGAGATCGAGCCGCAGACGATCGCCTTGGGGCGGTGGGCGCGGGCCAGCGCGCGGACCTCGTCGAGGTCGACGAGCCCGGTCGCCGGATCGACGCCGTAGGGCACGAAGTCGAACCATCGGCCCGAGAAGTTGACCGGTGAGCCGTGGGTGAGGTGACCGCCGGAGGGCAGGCCCATCGCCAGGACGGTGTCCCCGGGGCGCAGCAGGGCCGCGTAGGCGGCCAGCACGGCCGAGGAGCCGGAATGTGCCTGCACGTTGACGTGCGCGGCCCCGAAGAGGGCCTTGGCGCGCTCCACGGCCATCCGCTCGGCCACGTCGACGATCTCGCAGCCGCCGTGGTGGCGGGCGCCGGGATAGCCCTCCGCGTACTTGTTGGCGAGGGGTGAACCGAGCGCGGCCAGGACGGCGGGCGAGGTGAAGTTCTCGGCGGCGATCAGCTGCAGCCCGTCCGCCTGCCGCTCGGCCTCACCGAGGATGACCTCGGCGAGCTCGGGGTCCTGGCGGCGCAGGGCGTCGAGCGCGGCGGTTTCGCTGATCACCGGCATGTTCGGCTCCGTGCCTCGCGGAGGGCTGTGTGTCTAACAGCCTAGATCCGAGCCCCGAAAGGGGCGCGGGGAAGCGTCGATGTGCGGCTCCGCCGCGTGGGCGCGACCAGCCACCTCCGTGGGACAGCCGCGACTCGACCCCGCGGAGCAGCTACTTGGGCACACCCGTCAGGGCCGACACCACCGGATCCAGCGCCTCGCTGATCTCCGAGCCGACCGACTGGAAGAAGGGCAGCGGCGCCCCGTACGGGTCGTACACCTCGTCGGCCTCGACGCTCGGCGCGAGAAGCCACCCGCGTAGAGCGGCCGCGGCCCGCACCAGGGACCGTGCGCGCTCGACGACACCGGCCTCGACCGGATCGGGCAGGGTCGCCGGGTCTATGGCCCGTACGAGCCGTGTGAACTCCTTCAGCGTGAAGGTGCGCAGGCCCGCGCTGTGCCCCATGGAGATGACCTGTGCGCGGTGATCGCGGGTCGCGGTCAGCACCAGGTCGGCCCTTATGACGTGGTCGTCGAGGAGCTCGCGCCCGACGAAGCCGGAGGCGTCGGCGCCGAAGTCCGCCAGGACCGCCTCGGCGTTGGCCTCCATGGGGGCACCCTCGTGGCCCCAGGTTCCCGCGCTCTCCACGATGAGCCCGCCGGCCACCCGCTCGCCGAGCCGGGCCGCGAGGGCATGCCGGGTCAGCCGCTCGGTGATCGGCGAGCGGCAGACGTTGCCGGTGCTGACGTGGAGGATGCGGAAGGAGTCGCCGGGGAGCACCAGAGGCTCCCCGTACGGGATGGACTCGGTGCCTATGCCACGCCCCGTCTCAGGGGCTGTCAATTCGCCACCTCGAGGTCGGGTACCACCTTGCGCAGCTCGTCGGCGCTGAGCGCGCCCGCACGCAGCAGGACCGGCACGGGACCGGTCACGTCGACGATGGAGGACGGGATGTTGCCGGGGGTCGGGCCGCCGTCGAGGTAGACGGAGACGGAGTCGCCGAGCATGTCCTGCGCGGCGTCGCAGGTCTCGGGCGAGGGGTGTCCGGTCAGGTTCGCCGAGGACAGGGCCAGCGGGCCGACCTCGGTGAGCAGCTCGATGGCGACCGGGTGCAGCGGCATGCGCACCGCGACGGTGCCCCGGGTCTCGCCGAGGTCCCACTGGAGCGACGGCTGGTGCTTGGCGACGAGGGTGAGCCCGCCCGGCCAGAAGGCGTCGACCAGCTCCCAGGCCAGCTCGGAGAAGTCCGTGACGAGGCCGTGCAGCGTGTTCGGGGACGGGATGACCACCGGGGTCGGCATGTTGCGGCCGCGGCCCTTGGCCTCCAGCAGGTCACCGACCGAATCGGGCGAGAACGCGTCGGCGCCGATGCCGTAGACGGTGTCGGTGGGGAGGACGACCAGCTCGCCGCGGCGAACGGCGGACGCGGCTTCGCGCAGACCGGTGATGCGGTCGGTCGCGTCGTTGGTGTCGTAACGCCGTGCCATTTAGCGGGCCTCCAGCTCTGCGTACTGCTCGTCTGCGTAAAGGTGATCGGTCACGGCATCGCCTTGCGGGCGGTCGCGAACCGCGGCCGGTTGTTGAGGTCCGGGTGGTCCGCGGCATCCGCCCAGCCCCGCTCCTCGGTGAAGATCCACGGCACCTGGCCGCCCTGGGTGTCGGCGTGCTCGATGACGACGACGCCGCCGGGGCGCAGCAGCCGGTGCGCGGTGCGCTCGATGCCGCGGATCAGCGTGAGGCCGTCCTCGCCGGAGAACAGCGCGAGGTCGGGGTCGTAGTCACGGGCCTCGGGCGCCACGTACTCCCACTCGGTGAGCGGGATGTAGGGCGGGTTGGAGACGACGAGGTCGACCTGGCCGTCGAGGTCCGGGAAGGCCGTCAGAGCGTCTCCCTGACGCAGGTCGACCCTGGACCCCTCGACGTTCTTCCGCGTCCATGTGAGGGCGTCCTCGGACAGCTCCACGGCGTGCACGCGCGAGCGCGGCACCTCCTGGGCGAGCGCCAGGGCGATGGCGCCGGAGCCGGTGCACAGATCGACGATCAGCGGCTCGACGACGTCCATCGCGCGCACGGCGTCTATGGCCCACCCGACGACCGACTCCGTCTCGGGGCGCGGCACGAAGACGCCGGGCCCGACCTGGAGCTCCAGGTAGCGGAAGTAGGCGAGCCCGGTGATGTGCTGGAGCGGTTCGCGCGCCTCGCGGCGGGCGGTGACCTCCCAGTACCGGGCGTCGAAGTCGCTGTCCTTGACGGTGTGCAGCTCACCCCGCTTGACGCCGTGCACGAACGCGGCGAGCTCCTCCGCGTCGTTGCGCGGCGAGGGCACGCCGGCGTCGGCCAGCCGCCGAGTGGCCTGGGCCACTTCCGCGAGCAGCAGGTTCACGCTGGTCCTCCGGGGCTGAGCTGTGGACGTACGGGAGTTACGCGGCGGCGAGCTTGGCGGCCGAGTCCGCATCGACGCACGCCTGGATGACGGCGTCGAGGTCACCGTCGAGCACCTGGTCCAGGTTGTAGGCCTTGAAGCCCACGCGGTGGTCCGAGATGCGGTTCTCCGGGAAGTTGTACGTACGGATCTTCTCGGAGCGGTCGACGGTGCGGACCTGGCTGCGGCGGGCGTCGGCGGCTTCCTTCTCCGCTTCCTCCTGCGCCGCTGCGAGGAGCCTGGAGCGCAGGATACGCATCGCCTGCTCCTTGTTCTGCAGCTGGCTCTTCTCGTTCTGGCAGGAGGCGACGACGCCGGTGGGGATGTGCGTGATGCGGACGGCGGAGTCCGTCGTGTTGACGGACTGGCCGCCGGGGCCCGACGAGCGGTACACGTCGATGCGCAGATCGTTCGCGTGGATCTCGACGTCGACCTCCTCGGCCTCGGGCGTGACGAGCACGCCGGCGGCGGAGGTGTGGATGCGGCCCTGCGACTCGGTCGACGGCACGCGCTGCACGCGGTGCACACCGCCCTCGTACTTCAGGCGGGCCCAGACGCCCTGGCCGGGCTCGGTCGCGCCGTTGCCGCCCTTGGTCTTCACGGCGACCTGGACGTCCTTGTAGCCGCCCAGCTCGGACTCGGTGGCGTCGATGATCTCGGTCTTCCAGCCGACGCGCTCCGCGTACCGCAGGTACATGCGCAGCAGGTCGCCGGCGAACAGCGCCGACTCGTCGCCGCCCGCGCCCGCCTTGACCTCGAGGATGACGTCCTTGTCGTCGGAGGGGTCGCGGGGCACCAGCAGAAGCCGCAGCTTCTCGGTGATCTCCTCGCGCGACTTCTCCAGCTCCTTGACCTCGGCCGCGAAGTCCGGGTCGTCGGCGGCGAACTCCCGGGCCGTCTCGATGTCGTCCCCGGTCTGCTTCCAGGAGCGGTACGTCGCGACGATCGGGGTGAGCTCGGCGTAGCGCTTGTTCAGCTTGCGCGCGTTGGCCTGGTCGGCGTGGACCGACGGGTCCGCGAGCTTCTTCTCCAGATCGGCGTGCTCACCGATCAGGTCCTCGACGGCCTCGAACATCTCCGGCTCCTGCTGGTACGGGGTGCTGTGTTTTTCCGAATGAAAGGGGGGCTGCACCGCAAAGCGCCGGTCCCGGTGCCCCCGCGGAATACCGGGGCACCGGAGACCGGCGCTGGAGCCTCGCTACTTGTTGGCAGCGGCAGCCTTGCCGAAGCGGGCCTCGAAGCGGGCCACACGGCCACCGGTGTCGAGGATCTTCTGCTTGCCCGTGTAGAACGGGTGGCACTCGGAGCAGACCTCGGCACGGATGGTGCCGGAGTCGATGGTGCTCCGCGTGGTGAACGACGCGCCACAGGTGCAGCTGACCTGCGTCTCGACGTACTCGGGGTGGATGTCGCGCTTCAAGGTGTCTCCTAGGTTCGGGAGGGCGCCGGGTCGCAGCCGCGGATTGCGGGAGCGTGAACCGGAGCCGACGTACCAGTCTGCCAGCACTGGCCGCATCCCCCAAAACCGGGGTGGGGCCGGAAGTATTCCCGGGCGCCCCGGCGGGGTCGTGCGGCCGCTCGCGGACTACTTCACGACGCCGTCGGCCTGGCCGGTGGCGGTGCCCTCGCGGGCGGACTTCGGGATGGCGCGGTCGGCCTTGAGCGCCTTCCAGACCTGGTCGGCCTTGGCCGTGTCGACGAGGACGCGGTTGGCGTCGTTGGTGTCGTACTGGACCGGCAGCGTGACCATGTTCATGTCGTTCGAGCCGATGCCCTTGAGCCCGTTCGCGAACGAGGCCAGGTCCTTCACCGAGGCCAGGTCCGAGTCCGTGGTCACGGACTTGGTGGCGGTGTCGGCGAGGTCGTACAGCTTCTTGGGGCTGGTGAAGACGCCGACGCTCTTCATCTGGTCCATCAGGGCCTTCATGAACGCCTGCTGGAGCTGGATGCGGCCCAGGTCGCTGCCGTCGCCGACGCCGTGCCGGGTGCGGACGAGGCCGAGGGCCTGCTTGCCGTCGAGGGTGTGGGTGCCCGCGTCGAGCGTGAGGTGGCTGTCGGGGTCGTCGATCGCCTTGGTGGTGGTGACCTCGACACCGCCCAGGTCGTCGATGAGCTGCTCGAAGCCGCTGAAGTCGACCTCGACGTAGTGGTCCATGCGGATTCCGGTCACCGACTCGGCGGTCTTGACGGCGCAGGCCGCGCCGCCGGTCGAGTAGGCGGAGTTGAACATGACCTGCGAGGCGGCCTGGTGCACCGTGCCGTTGCCGTCGGTGCACTCGGGCCGGTCGATGAGCGTGTCCCTGGGTATGGAGACCACGCTGGCCTTCTTGTGGCCCTTGTAGATGTGGACGATCATCGCGGTGTCGGAGCGGGCCGAGCCGTCGTCCTGACCGCCGCCTGCCTTCTTGTTGGCCCCGGCGCGGCTGTCGGAGCCGAGGACGAGGATGTCCTGCGAGCCGTTGTCCACGTTCTGCGGGCGGTCGGTGCCGAGCGCCGCGTTGATGTCGACGCTCTTGATGTTGCCGTCGAGCTTGAAGTAGACGTACCCGAGACCGGTGCCGCCGAGCACGACGACGCCCGCGGCGCTCCACGCCGCGATGCGCAGCGCCTTGCTGCGGGCGCCGCGCGGCTTTCGGCGGCGGCCCTTGGCGCGTCGGCGCCCGGGCTTGCTGTCACGGTCCGGCATGTGTTCCTCGCTGGGTCTGTCAGCTCCACTGTGGCCCTCACCTGGTGTGACGGCGAATCGCCAAGAAGGGTTGCACAGCGAAGTGTGTTCACAGCGGGTACCCATCTGTACGGAGCGTAACGGGACTAAGGTCCCTAACCCCTCCCACCTGCGCTTTTGTCGATGCTCACTACATGCTTCACAAAGGGCACGAATTCTTATGCATGTGGTGAAGGTCTCCGGCGACGGGCACCCGCACCGACGGCGCGTACGCGAAAAGAGCTGAGCCCCGCCGCGGTGTGCGGCGGGGCTCAGCCCTGATGATCCAGCTCGGCGGAGCGTCAGTCGTTGCCGTTGCCCGGCGTCGGCGTCGTCTTCTGGATCTGGAGCAGGAACTCCGCGTTGGACTTCGTCTGCTTCATCTTGTCGAGGAGCAGCTCGATCGCCTGCTGCTGGTCGAGCGCGTGCAGCACGCGGCGCAGCTTCCAGGTGATGGCGAGCTCGTCGCTGCCGAGCAGGATCTCTTCCTTACGGGTACCGGACGCGTCGACGTCCACCGCCGGGAAGATGCGCTTGTCGGCGAGCTTGCGGTCGAGCTTGAGCTCGGCGTTGCCCGTGCCCTTGAACTCCTCGAAGATCACCTCGTCCATGCGGGATCCGGTGTCGACGAGCGCGGTGGCGAGGATGGTCAGCGAGCCGCCGTCCTCGATGTTGCGCGCGGCGCCGAAGAAGCGCTTCGGGGGGTACAGGGCCGTCGAGTCGACACCACCGGACAGGATGCGGCCGGAGGCCGGGGCGGCGAGGTTGTACGCGCGGCCCAGACGGGTGATCGAGTCGAGCAGCACGACGACGTCGTGACCCAGCTCCACGAGACGCTTGGCGCGCTCGATGGCCAGCTCGGCGACGGTCGTGTGGTCCTCGGCCGGACGGTCGAAGGTCGAGGAGATGACCTCGCCCTTGACCGACCGCTGCATGTCGGTGACCTCTTCCGGACGCTCGTCGACCAGGACGACCATCAGGTGGCACTCGGGGTTGTTGTGCGTGATCGCGTTGGCGATCGCCTGCATGATCATGGTCTTGCCGGTCTTCGGCGGGGCCACGATCAGACCGCGCTGGCCCTTGCCGATCGGCGCGACGAGGTCGATGATCCGGGTCGTCAGCACGCCCGGGTCGGTCTCCAGGCGGAGCCGGTCCTGCGGGTACAGCGGCGTCAGCTTGTTGAACTCCGGGCGCCCGCGGCCGGATTCGGCCCCCATGCCGTTCGCCGAGTCGAGGCGGACCAGCGCGTTGAACTTCTCGCGGCGCTCGCCCTCCTTGGGCTGGCGCACGGCACCGGTGACGTGGTCACCCTTGCGCAGGCCGTTCTTGCGGACCTGGGCCAGCGAGACGTAGACGTCGTTGGGACCGGGGAGGTAGCCCGACGTACGGATGAAGGCGTAGTTGTCGAGGATGTCGAGGATGCCGGCGACGGGGATCAGCACGTCGTCGTCGGACACCTGCGGCTCGTTGCCGAAGCCCTCGTCGCGGCCGCGACGGCCACGGCGGTCGCGGTAACGCCCGCGGCGGCCACGACGGCCGCCCGCCTCGTCGTCGAAGTCGTCCTGCGGACCGTTGTTGCGGTCCTGGCGGCCGCCCTGCTGCTGACGGTTGCCGCCGCCCTGGCCCTGGTCCTTGCTGCCGCCGCCGTCCTGGCCGCCGTCGCCCTTGCCGCCACGGCGGTCACGGTCGCGGCCACCGCGGTCCCGACGGTCGCGGCGCTCGCGCCGGCCCTCGTTGCCGCCGTTGTCCTGGCCGTTGTCGCCACCCTGGCCGCCGTCCTGCTTGGACTCGGCCTTGGCCTCGGCGGTGACGGTCTCCGGGCTGCCCGCCTCGGCGGTCGCGCGGCGACGCCGGCGCTCACCGGCGGGCTGCTCGTCCCCGGCGCCCTGGCCCGGGATGTCGATCTGCTGCTGGGCGACGGCCTTCTTCGCCTTGACAGCGCCCGACTCGGCCTTCTCGGCCTTGGCGGCGCCGGAGTCGGCCTTGTCCGCCTTGGCGTCGACCGCGGACTCGTCGCCGGTACGGGCCTTCGAGGTGGCCCGGCGCTTCGGCTTGGCCTCGGCGGTGTCGGCGCTCTTCGCCGGGGCACCGCCGCCGGCCTGAGCCTCCTTGATGACCTCGATCAGCTGGCTCTTGCGCATCCGCGCAGTCCCCCTGATACCGAGGCCCGATGCGACCTGCTGCAGCTCGGCCAGCACCATGCCGTCGAGGCCGGTACCGCGGCGCCGCCGGGCAGGCGTAGCAGAGGTGTCCCCTGCAGACGCTGCGGGCGCGGCAGCAGAGCTGTCGGCAGTCACGCCCATCAGATCGGTGGTGTCGCTCACGAAGGGTCCTTCCCTGGAGCGGACGTCGGCCTGTCTGGCTCGGCGACCGGTTGTGCTGTCCGGCGGTGGTCCTCTCGGTACGGACCGTGCCGGGGCGGTTGTCCGCCGATGAGGCGGAAGAATTCATTGGTGGCGGCGATTCCGGATTCCGCGGGTGCACTGAATTTCCGTGTCACGCGGCTCGGTCACGCCGGTTCCGGAGCAAGCTCGGCAACGTTCAGCGCGAGCTGTCGACAGGCGACGGCATCGCGATGAATTGCTGGGGAGGCTCCCGGAAGAATGGTTGTCCCGGACGGGGACACACAGCACCTCGCCATGGTGGGGTCGGGTGCAGGTTTGAGGTTAACACTACCGGATCCAACAAACATTCCCCCTCTCTCATCCGGCAACCGTGTGTCAGGAGCCAAGCGGCAGCACGCTCGCTCCGTCGACGTCGAGGGCCAGGCGATTGGCCGCCCATCCCTCTCCGGCCAGCCGGGCGACCTTGTCGGCCGCGCCGTCCTCCACGAGGGCGAGGACCGTCGGCCCCGCCCCGGAGATCACTGCGGGGACACCGTCGGCCCGCAGCCGCTCCACGAGGGCGGCGCTCTCCGGCATGGCCGGAGCGCGATACTCCTGGTGAAGGCGGTCTTCAGTGGCCGGCAGCAGCAGCTCGGGGCGCCGGGTGAGGGCCTCGACGAGCAGGGCCGCCCGGCCCGCGTTGGCCGCGGCGTCCACATGGGGGACGCTGCGCGGCAGGAGTCCCCGCGCCATCTCGGTGAGGACGGGCTTTCCGGGGACGAAAACCACCGGAACGATGGAATCCGCGGCGGCCAGGCGGATCGCCCGGCCCGCGCCGCTCTCCATCCACGCGATGGTGAAGCCGCCGAGGAGGCAGGGCGCCACATTGTCCGGGTGGCCCTCGATCTCGGTGGCGAGTTCGAGCAGCGCGGCGTCGTCGAGCCGGGCGTCGCCGCCTATCGTCACGGCGCGCGCGGCGACGACGGCCGCGACGATGGCGGCGGAGGACGAGCCGAGGCCGCGGCCGTGCGGGATGCGGTTCGCGCAGACGATCTCCAGGCCGCGCGGCTGTCCGCCGAGCGCGTCGAAGGCGGTGCGCAGGGCCCGTACGAGCAGATGGGACTCGTCGCGCGGCAGGTTCTCGGAGCCCTCACCGGCAATGTCGATGTTCAGCCCGGAGTCGGCGACCCTGACGACCACGTCGTCGTAGAGCCCCAGCGACAGGCCGAGGCTGTCGAAGCCCGGACCGAGATTGGCGCTGGTGGCGGGGACGCGCACCCTGACGGCGGCGGCGCGGAACGCGGGACCGGCCATCGCTCGATGACTCTCCTTGAGCTGCGGGATGTTTCGAGAACTGCCGAACACAGTCGAACGGTCGAGGTTTCGAGAACTTCCGAGACTTCCGATGTTTGTGATGCGTACGTCGATACCCGGGCCGCGATCGACGGAATCACCAGAGAAAACGACGGAACGGCGGCGGCACCGCTGCATATGCGGTGGGCGGGTTCGGTACAGCCTATCGAAGGAAGGTTCTGTGGCGACATAGGGCGCACAGGAGGCGCACGATGCGTGTCGTAAGCCCCCTGTGCACCCCGTATGCGGATAAGTCCAGTTGACGAGGTGTCAGCGTCGCATAAGGACTCAGGCGAGGCCGAGACGCTCGGCCGCGGCGGCCGCGTCGACCGGGACGGTCACGGGCTGCGGAGCACCGGCGACGGCCCAGTCCGGGTCCTTCAGGCCGTTGCCCGTCACGGTGCAGACGATCCTCTGGCCCTTGTCGACCTTGCCCTGCTCGGCGGCCTTCAGCAGACCGGCGACGGACGCGGCGGACGCCGGCTCGACGAAGACACCCTCCTGGGACGCCAACAGCTTGTAGGCGCGCAGGATCTCACGGTCCGTCACCTCGTCGATGAAGCCTCCGGACTCGTCGCGCGCGGCCTCGGCCTGCTGCCACGAGGCGGGGTTCCCGATGCGAATCGCGGTCGCAATGGTGGACGGGTCCTTGACGACCTCGCCGCGCACGATCGGCGCGGAGCCGGAGGCCTGGAAGCCCCACATGCGCGGGGTGCGCGACGACACGCTGTCGGCGGCGTACTCCTTGTAGCCCTTCCAGTAGGCCGTGATGTTGCCCGCGTTGCCGACCGGGAGGACGTGGATGTCGGGCGCGTCGCCGAGCGCGTCCACGATCTCGAACGAGGCCGTCTTCTGGCCCTCGATGCGGAACGGGTTGACGGAGTTGACCAGCGCCACCGGGTAGTTCTCGGAGAGGCTGCGGGCCAGGTTCAGGCAGTCGTCGAAGTTGCCGTCGACCTGGAGGATCTTCGAGCCGTAGACCAGCGCCTGGCCCATCTTGCCGAGCGCGATCTTGCCGCGGGGCACCAGGACGGCGCAGACCATTCCGGCGCGCACGGCGTAGGCCGCGGCGGACGCCGACGTGTTGCCGGTGGAGGCGCAGATGACGGCCTGCGCGCCCTCCTCCTTGGCCTTGGTGATGGCCATGGTCATGCCGCGGTCCTTGAAGGAGCCGGTGGGGTTGGCGCCCTCGACCTTCAGGTGGACCTCGCAGCCGAGGCGCTCGGAGAGGACCTGCGCGGGCACGAGCGGCGTGCCGCCCTCGCGCAGCGTCACGACCGGCGTGGTGTCGGTCACCGGGAGCCGGTCCCGGTACTCCTCGATGATGCCGCGCCACTGGTGGGTCATTCCGGTCATCCCTGCTACTCCCCTTCAACACGCATGATGCTGGCGACACCGCGCACGGTGTCGAGCTGACGCAGCGCGTCCACGACCCCGGTGAGGGCCGCGTCCGCCGCGCGATGGGTGACGACGACGAGGGAGGCCTCGCCGTCCTTCCCCGACTGGCGCACGGTGTCGATGGAGACGCCGTGCTCGGCGAAGACCGTCGCCACCTGCGCGAGAACGCCGGGCTTGTCGGCCACGTCGAGGCTGATGTGGTACCGCGTCACGACGTCGCCCATCGGGGAGACGGGCAGCTGCGTGTACGCGGAGTCGCCGGGTCCGGTCGCGCCGCCCAGCCGGTTGCGGCAGACGGCGACGAGGTCGCCCAGGACGGCGGACGCGGTCGGCGAGCCGCCGGCGCCGGGCCCGTAGAACATCAGCTGGCCCGCGGCGTCGGCCTCGACGAACACGGCGTTGTACGCACCGCGCACGGAGGCCAGCGGGTGGGTCAGCGGGATCATCGCCGGGTGCACGCGGGCGGTGACGGACTGGCCGTCGGCGGCCCGCTCGCAGATGGCGAGCAGCTTGATGGTGCAGCCCATTTCCTTCGCGGACGCGAAGTCGGCGGCGGTGACCTCGGTCATGCCCTCCCGGTACACGTCGTCGAGACGTACGCGCGTGTGGAAGGCGATCCCGGCGAGGATGGCGGCCTTGGCGGCGGCGTCGAAGCCCTCGACGTCGGCGGTCGGGTCGGCCTCCGCGTACCCGAGGGCGGTGGCCTCGTCGAGCGCCTCCTGGTACCCGGCGCCGGTCGAGTCCATCTTGTCGAGGATGAAGTTGGTGGTGCCGTTGACGATCCCCAGGACGCGATTGACCTTGTCCCCCGCGAGGGACTCGCGCAGCGGCCGGATCAGCGGGATGGCGCCCGCGACGGCGGCTTCGTAGTACAGGTCGCGCCCGTGCTCGGCGGCGGCCGCGTGCAGGGCCTCGCCGTCCTGGGCGAGCAGCGCCTTGTTGGCGGAGACGACGGAGGCGCCGTGCTCGAAGGCGGTGGTGATGAGGGTGCGGGCGGGCTCGATCCCTCCGATGACTTCGACGACCACGTCGATGTCGCCGCGTTTGACGAGCGCGGTGGCGTCCGTGGTCACGAGGGCGGGGTCGATCCCCTCGCGCACCTTGGAGGGACGGCGGACGGCGACACCGGCGAGCTCGACCGGGGCGCCGATGCGGGCGGCGAGGTCGTCGGCGTGCGTCGTCATGATGCGCGCCACCTCTGAGCCGACGACCCCACAGCCCAGCAGCGCCACCTTCAGCGGACGCGTACGCATCATCCGACCTCGTTTCCTCTCCTACTGCGACATGGCACTACGCACCACATCCCTACGGTGGGTCCAGTCTCACTTACCGGACCGGGGATTCTGCCCCCGGTCCGGATGATGAGACAGATATTTCATTTATCCGACGTCGAGACGCAGGAGATCTTCCTCCGTCTCGCGCCGCACGATCACCCGGGCCTCACCGTCGCGCACGGCGACGACGGGCGGGCGGAGCGCGTGGTTGTAGTTGCTGGCCATGGAGCGGCAGTACGCGCCCGTGGCGGGCACCGCGATGAGGTCGCCGGGCGCGATGTCGGCCGGCAGGAAGGCGTCCTTCACCACGATGTCGCCGCTCTCGCAGTGCTTGCCGACGACGCGCACGAGCAGGGGCTCGGCGTCGGAGCGGCGGGAGACGAGGGCGACGGTGTACTCGGCGTCGTAGAGCGCGGTACGGATGTTGTCGGACATCCCGCCGTCGACGGACACGTACGTCCGCAGTCCGTCGAGCGGCTTGACGGTGCCGACGGTGTAGAGCGTGAACGCGGTCGGCCCGACGATGGCGCGGCCCGGCTCGACGGAGATCCGGGGCGTCCGCAGGGAGGCGGCCTCGCACTCCCGCGTCACGATCTCGTTGAGCGCCTTGGCGATCTCGTGCGGCTCGCGGGGGTCGTCGTCGCTGGTGTACGCGATGCCGAGGCCGCCGCCGAGGTCGATCTCGGGCAGCTCGACGCCGTGCTCGTCGCGTACCTCGGCGAGCAGTCCGACGACACGGCGCGCGGCGACCTCGAAGCCGGCCATGTCGAAGATCTGCGACCCGATGTGGCTGTGGATGCCGATGAGCTCGAGCCCGTCGAGCTTCAGCGCCCGCCGCACGGCCTCCGCGGCCTGTCCCCCGGCCAGCGCGATGCCGAACTTCTGGTCCTCGTGCGCGGTGGCGATGAACTCGTGAGTGTGCGCCTCCACGCCCACGGTCACCCGGATCTGCACGCGCTGCCGCTTGCCGAGCCCGTCGGCGATGTGGGCGACGCGGACGATCTCCTGGAAGGAGTCGAGGACGATGCGCCCGACCCCGGCGGTGACGGCGCGCTCGATCTCCTCTTCCGTCTTGTTGTTGCCGTGGAAGGCGATGCGCTCGGCGGGCATGCCCGCGGCGAGCGCGGTGGCGAGTTCCCCGCCGGAACAGACGTCGAGGTTGAGCCCCTCCTCGTGCAGCCACCGCACGACGGCCCGGCTCAGGAACGCCTTCCCGGCGTAGAACACGTCGGCGTCCGGCCCGAAGGCGTCGCGCCAGGCGGCGCAGCGGGCGCGGAAGTCGGTCTCGTCGAGGAAGTAGGCGGGCGTGCCGAACTCCTCGGCGAGCCGGGCGACCTCGATGCCGCCGACGGTGGTGCCGCCGTCGGCGGTGCGGGCCACGGTCTGCGACCAGACCTTGGGGTCGAGGACGTTGAGGTCGGTGGGCGGGGCCGCGTAGTGCCCTTCGGGCAGGACGTCGGCGTGCCGGGGACCTGCGGGGTGTGCGGAACGGCTCATGGCTGCGGTTGCGCTCTCTTCGGGGTGCTCATACGTGGGCGGGGGCGTCGATGCCGAGCAGGGTCAGGCCGCCGGCCAGCACCGTCCCGGCGGCTTCGGCGAGCGCGAGCCGGGCGCGGTGGGCGGCCGAGGGTTTCTCTCCGCCCAGGGGCAGCACGTCCCCGAGGGCGGGCAGCAGCGTGTCGGCGACGACGACGAGGTGCCGGGCGATGCGGTCGGGGGCGTGCTGGCGGGCGGCGGAGAGCAGGATCCGGGGGTACTCGGCGAGGGCGCCGACGAGCTCGTCGTGGCCCGGGGTGCTTCCGGGGGCGCTGTCGAACCCGAGGTCGGCGGCGTTGCGCGTCAGGCCCCGGGTGCGGGCGTGCGCGTACCGGACGCGGAAGAGCGGGTTCGTCTCGCGCTGCGCGAGGAGGGCGGCGCGGTCCTCGGCGGTGGCGGTGCGGGGGTGGTCGTGCGCGGCCGGGTGGAGCAGGGCCCAGCGAGCGGCGTCGGGGCCGAGGCGCCGGAAGAGCTCGTCGGGGTCGGGTACAGGGACCGGGCGTACGGCGACGGCTTCCAGCCCAGACAGGGAGGTGGCGTCTCCCCGATGCACCTCGGCGCCCTGGCTGCGGGCCGTGCGCGTGAGGGCGTCGGCGACGACCTCGGCGCGCAGCTCGCGCGGGACGCTCAGATCGAGCCGGACGCCGCGCAGGGCGATCCCGTGCCCGTAGTCCGACCCCTGCCGAAGAATGTCGGCGACGAGCTCCCGGCCCGGCTCGGCGGCGGCGAGCGTGAGATTGAGGAACCCCGGCCCGGTGATGTCGACGGCCGCGATCCCCGGACTGCCGCTCAGCCGCCGGGACAGCACCTCGGCGATCTGGCGCGGGGGCCGGCCGGTGGGCTTGGCGATCTGCAACGCGGCGTTCGTGGCGTAGTCCCCGTGCCCGCCGGGCCGCGGCCGCTCGACGACGACCCGCGCGACGGCCTCGTCGACGGCCCTGTCGGCAACCACACCGAACTCACCGTCGTCGACCGCGCGACGAACGGCGCGCAGAACGGTGCGGGAGAGGTCGGCGGGCGTCACAGGGCAAGCGTAGGGGAGGAGGGGGGTGGGTAGGCGAGTCGGTTGTGCGGATGGTCCGCGATGCGGACGGGATGGGTGGGCACAGAGGACCGCTCTCACCGCATCGGGCATTCAGTCACCTAGGTGACCCAGGTGACCTCAGGCGTCGGCAGTGCGGGTGGCGCGCCCCGCCGAACCGTCACCGCTCTCCTTGGGCGGCTCGGACTCGTCCCCCGCCTCGACACCACTCTCGCCGGCCCGCCCGGGGGTGCCGCGCTCCCTCTCCTGCCCTCTCCCCCGCTCACTCAACTGGCCCACCACACGGACCAGTTCACCGGGCTCGAAGGGCTTGGCGAGGAAGGCGTCGACGCCGACGTCCAGCCCGTTCTCCACCTCGTACTGGGTGCAGGCGCTCACGATGACGATGGGCAGATCGCTAGTCCGGTCGTCGGCGCGGAGCCGGGCGGCGGTACGCAGGCCGTCGAGGCGCGGCATGACCACGTCGAGGGTGACGATGTCCGGCTGCACCTGATGCACGACTTCCAGACATTCGGCACCATCAGCCGCGGTCACGACCTCGAAGCCCTCCAGCTCGAGATTGACCCTGATCAACTGCCGGATCACCTTGTTGTCGTCCACGACAAGGACCCGGCCGGACGCGCCTGGCACAACTCGAGAGTAGGTCCGCACCGGCCACCGCGTCCGGGTTTTCCCCACTTCCGCCCCGTACAGGGGACACGGGCCCCCTCCCGCACCGTTCCGCCACCTCGGAAAACCTGTTCATGAGGACCCCGGGCAAGCTGGTACTGTTCTACCCGTCGCCACGCACTGCGAGGCGCACGCCCCCGTAGCTCAGGGGATAGAGCAACGGCCTCCGGAGCCGTGTGCGCAGGTTCGAATCCTGCCGGGGGCACCTTGAACTAGGTGCCTAAAGACCCCGTCACCAGCAGAGATGCTGACGGCGGGGTCTTCTTGCGTTTGCAGGCGTGTGCAGCCGTAGGCCGCCCTGAGCGGCCCTATGTCAGAGTCTGTGGACTATTCGTGGACAGGATCTTGGAGCATCGCCCCAGGTCAGCCCTCACAAATCCGAGACCACGACGAAACGACGAAGGCCCCCGGACAGGTCCAGGGGCCCAGCGTAGCGACGCTCGATCACGTCACTCGTACTCACTCAGAAGATCCTCGATGCGCCGGTTGGCCACTTCCTGACGGCCGTCGAGGCACTTCGCGTAGCGGCCCAGGAGGACCTCAACACTGTTGCCAGCACGCTCGGCAACCTCGGTCGGGTCTACCCCGGCGTTGAGCCACGTCGACAGCGCGGAGTGCCGCAGATCGTACGGCCGCCGTGCCAGTGGAGAGGCGACCGCGGCCGGTGGGAGAGCGAGCTCCCTTGCCTCCTGCCAGGCCCGCGAGTACGTCGAGGAGGCCACCACTCCCCCGCCTTCGCTGTAGAAGAGGCGACCGTCCGCAGCCGTGCCGAAGGTGTCGAGGTGTTCGCACAGAACGGCCACCAGCTGAGGCGGGATCGGGACGCGGCGTACGTCCTCGGCGGGACGGTTCTTGAGTCCCCGATCGTCGTGGCTCTCACCGGAATCGGTCCACTGTCTGCCCACGCTCGGACGGGTACGATGCAGGGTGATCGTGCCCCAACCGAATTCGGGGAGAACGAGATCAGGTTCAGCGAGCCCAACCGCCTCGGCGGGACGCAGGCCGGCGAAGTACATGCAGGCGAAGAGCCCGACGAGTCTCCGGCCGCGGGACCGCTTGTAGCCTCCGACGTACGACACCGCGGAGAGGAGCGCCCGAGCCTGCTGAGGATTGGCCACCACCCGCGGATCCACCTCGCGGGACACCTTGGGCTTCTGCCAGCGGACCGCGGCCAGGGGATTCTCCTTGAACTCCCCCAGGTCAACGGCGTAGTGCAAGGCGTTCACGAACGTGCGTCGCTTACGCCGTACGGTCTCCGCGGCAGCGGCCTTGCCGTCGAGGCGCAGTTTGAACGAATCGAGCACCGCGCGAGCCCTCACCGGGTCTCCCAGGTGGTTCAGCGGTTGCGAGGCCTTCGACACCCAGTGCAGCGTGTTCGCAACGTCCTTCGGGAGCTCCCGGTCATCAGGCCCGGGCAGCACGAACGCCCAGTTCCTCAGAGTCTTTCGGAGCAGAGCCTCAGTCGGGCGCCCTGGGCGCTCTTCCAGCATCGCTAACGTCACCGAAGTCAGCGACTCATTGATTCCGTCACGGGTGTTGGGCGCGGCGTGCGGCCACTTCAGCGCGAGATATCGGAGAGCGAAGGCGTACCACGTCACGGTTGGCCGACTGTCCGCCATCGACTGCGGCAGCCCCGTGACGTCGTCGAACTCCTCGCCGCCGCGCGTCGCACGCAGCAGCTTGGCGCGGTAGTGATCAGCCAGTGCCTTCGTCCGGAACGACTCGGACATGACGTTGCCGGCCACGGACCAGCGCACGTCGTAGGCCGGGCGCTTGGTGGGGCGCTTTCGGACGCCCCAGATCTTCACGTCGAGAGATTTCACGCAGCCTTCTCCAGACCACGCAGCCAGGCGTCAAAGTCACTACGCCACACCCTGAGCTCGCCGTTAGGGAGCTTGAATGCTTCCGGTGCCTGGCCAAGCTCCCGCCAGCGGTAGAAGGTACGTCGAGAAATCCCACCGAGATCGGCAAGGATCTGCGGCACCGTCATCAGCTCGTCCTTCATCTCAAGCTCCCTCTTGTGCAAGCAGCTCTTCGCGGGCGGTTTCGCGGTTCTGCGCGATGTCGCGGCGGATGTTGGCGGCGAGCCAGGACTCCCCTGGTGTGTGACCGTGGCCGGCGTAGGTCCAGTGGGCGAGCGTGAGCATGGTCTCTTCGGGGATGTCGTCGGGGTCGGGCAGGCCGAGGGAGGCGCGGTGTTGGGTGGCGCGGTAGTCGGCGCGGACCTGGCGGAGGGCACCGAGGGTGGTGGAGTAGGCGCGGGATTTGGTGGAGAAGTGGCCGCGGAAGCCGAGCATGTGGGCCCAGTCGCGGAGCTTGCGGTCCGGGTAGGCGGCGTTCAGGTCGAGGCAGGCTTCGATCAGGCGCCGGGGGTGGTCGGGCACATCGAGGAGGAGCAGGGCCTCCTTGTTGCCGATCCGGCGGTCGACGGTGCCGGTGGTCTCGGCTGCTTTGGTGGCGTACTTGGCGACGTAGGAGGCCACGGCCTGTTCGGTGATTTCGGAGCAGTCGCCGAATGCCTTGATCTCGCGCACGTCGAGGCGGTCACCCCAGCAGAAGACGCGGGCGGGATGCTCGCCGGAGGCGTCCAGGTCGACACGGACCCGGGCAGCCGCGGCGTGGAGCGCGTCGGTCAGCAGGGCGACGCTCGCCCAATGCGGAGGCAAGGAGCCAGGTCCGTCCGGCCCGTCGAAGCGGACCACGGCATGGAAGTGGATGGCGCCGCGCTTTTGGTACTCGGCGACCTTGCCGAAGGACACCTTGGACTGCTCCCGGGCCGCTTTCTGGGTCAGACCCGCGCGGGCGGCGACCTCGCGGCGCAGGTAGATAGTGAAGAAGCGCCACAGCTCGGAGGCGTGGTTGTTCCACAGCACCGCCCCCGCGTAGTCGTAGGTCTCGGGGTCGAGCGGTGTGCCCAACTCGGGCGCGTCTTCGGGGTGGCGGGTGCCGCAGCGGCAGGGCCGGTTGTCGGGCCGGTTGTGGACCGGGCCGAAGCTGGGAGCGGTGAGGGTGGCGAAGACGCGGGGGTGGTCGCGGATGGTGTGCGGGGTGCCCTTGTCGGGGTCGCCGACGAGTCCGGCGCGGATCAGGTGGTAGGTGTCCCCGGCGTAGGTCCAGGCGCAGGAGGGGCAGCGCGAGGCCCGGCGGTTGCCGCACGCGATGCGGAGTCGACCGCCGGGCTCGGTGTCGGTCGAGTAGGAGAACAGGGCCTGTCCGGTAGCGCGGTCGCGGGTGACGGTCGAGCCGGTCAGGTGGATGGGGTCGGAGCAGCCGCCGGTACGGCGGATCTGGTCCTGGATGCGGTCGAAGCCCGGGGACCCGGCGACCCTCAGCACGTCGGCGAGGGTGGCCGGGTCCAGGCCCGCCACGGTGGCGGTGTCGGTCATGTGGTGCACCACCCGTTGTCGCAGCCTTCGTCATCGGTGTCGAAGTCGAACAGCGGGAGCTGGGTGCCTGCCTTAAACAAGTCGCGCAGCGGGCGGCCGGTGCGGGTGAGGTAGACCGACCGTTTGCCCTTGGCCGCGAGGAAGGTGTTGATGGTGTCCTCAATCTCGCAGGCCCGCTCGAAGCGCTCGGGGTCTTCGAGGTGCATCGCCTGCCACTCGGGGATCTTGCGCATGGGGCAGAAGTCGCAGGAACTCTTCGGCGGCACGGGCAGGCCCGCAGAGCGGATGATGCGCGGGCAGTCGGTGCGACGGATGCCGAGTTCCAGGAGCGGATAGACCAGCTCCTCGTACGGCATGGCCTTGCCCGCGTTGGCACGGGCGATCTCATCCAGGCTGATTCCCATGGCGACCGTGGCGCGGTTGGTCTCGGTGGCGCCGTGTGCCTTGAGCCAGGCGCCGGTGACAAGGATCTTGAAGTCGTAGGTGCAGTTGCGCTTGCCCGGCTTGCCGTTGGTCAGGAAGACGGGGATGGTCTGCCGGCTACCGCGGCTGGTCATGATCCGCTGCCGGATCGTCTCCGTCGTGCCCTTGGCCTCTCGATGCAGCTCGATCAGGTCCAGGCCGTGGGCTGCGGCGTAGGGGGCGGCGTAGCGCTCGACGTAGGTGAGGGTGTGCGGGTTCTCGCTGTCAGGCCCGACGTTGGCGAACAGGAAGGTCCGGAAGTCGATACGCCCCTGAGCGGCCAGGACGAGGGCGGCGGTGGACTGCCAGCCGCCCCCGAAGCTGAAAGTACGCAGCGCGGGAGTGGTGGTCATCGGGCACCGCCCTTACGGCTCTCGCGGGGCGGGTCGGAGTGGTAGCGGCTGGTGCCCAAGTCGCGGCCGTTCTCCTGGTGGCGCGGGGCGCTCGGGTTGTTGTCGTTCCAGTCCTCGGCGCACACCTTGTGGACGGGTTCACCGGAGTGGGCGCGCAGCGGGGTCGGCTTGCCGCACTGGGTGCAGGAGCAGTTCCCGGAGTGGTCGTAGTGGTCACCGTTGTTCCAGTTCAGCAGAGCCATCACGGTCACCGCCCGACGCGAGCGAGGAGGGAGGCCGGGGGGGTGTGGCCGTGGCCCTTGCAGGCGGGGCAGGTGGCGGTGAGCGTCTGGCGGGAGCCGTCCCGGTTGCGCAGGCCGGTCGTGATGGCGACGAGAGGGAAGCCGTCGCAGTCGGCGCAGATGCGTGCGCGGGCAGGGGTGGGCTGGGCCATGATGGAACTTCCTTCCGGATCGTTTGGTTCGGGCAGGAGGCGCGGCTCCGGAGCGGACGAAACTTGGCGGTAGAGGCCGCTCCGGGGCCGGTCAGCGGTTCTTGATCTCGCTGTTGATGAGCGAGCGGACGACGAGGGCGACGAGGGCGAGCGAGCCCGCGGTGATCGCGACCGCGAGGAGCATGGAGACCAGCACGGCGCCGACCACGAGGACGGCCGCGGTGCCGCCGCCGACGAGGAGCGCGATCGAGCCGGGAGTGAGCTGGACCGTGGGCCGGTTGTTCGCGGCCGGGGCGGGGGCCGGGTGCTGGCAGGCACAGGCCGGGGCGTGCTGGTGACCGTCCACGGCCGCGGTGTTGAGCGGGATGATCTGGCCGGTGGGCTGGTCGTTGACCGGGATCTTGGGGGTGAACACGAGCGGTCCTCCTTTCGCGGGTGGGTTAGTTGATGAGGGAGCCGACGACCGGGCCGAGGAAGCTTCCGGCGATGAGGTAGCCGCCGAGCAGGAGCAGGACCACGAGCCAGATCGGGGGGCGGGTGAGCTTGATGCCGAGCCATCCGACGACGAGCGCGGCGAGCCAGAGCGGGACGTCCATGGCGGGGTCTCCTAGGCGGTGCAGCGGTGGGTACGGGCGGCGAGTTCGGCACCGGAGCGGTTGTCGTACTCCGTGGAGAAGTCGCAGCGGGGCGCGGTGCAGGCGGCGGCGTGACGTTCGCGTCCGCGACCGTCGTAGAAGGTGGCGACCTGCACGGGGCCGATCTTCTGCACGTTGCGGAACTGGCGGTAGGCGGTCATGACGGGCGGTCCTTTCAGGTGAGTTGGAGGTGGGCGGCGATCGAGTCGACGACCTGTGCGGGGAGTCCGAGTTGGGCGCGCAGGTTGGCGACCGGGAGCTGTGTGCCGGTGGTCGTGCGGTGGTGGTCGGCGAGCTTTCGGGCGTGGTCCAAAAGGGCCGGCGGAACGTTCGCCGGGACCGGCTCAGGCTCCGCAGCCGGTTCGGGGGCGGGGAGTTCAGCAGGCCCGGGCGGCTCGGGGCGCTCATCGAGTTCGGGCGCGGGGTCGGTGCGGTGCATGTCGACCGCGGGTGCGTCCTCGGTCGGCTCCGGGGCCACGGGAGCCGCGGGGGTGTGGACGAGGAGCGTGCCGCCGAGGAAGGCGAGCGCGGGCCATCCCGCGACGACGATCCGGAGCCAGGCCGGGACATGGGCCAGGTTGAGGAGTCCGGCGGTGGCGATGTTGGCGCCGAGCGAGGCGAACAGGGCGATCACGAACCAGGCCCAGGCGGCACGGTCCCGGCGGGCGGTCCGCAGGCGCCGCCAGGCCGCAACGAGCAGCAGGTCGACACTGATCGGGTAGGCCCATGCCTTCCAGCCGGACTGTCCGGCCGCGGAGGCGAGGTCGTGCAGGTGGGAGAAGGACAGGGCACCGGCAATCACGGCCTGAACGAGTACGGCGTCCACGCGGATCGAGCGGTTCATGTCGCTTCACCTCCTTCAGGGCGTTGGGCCGGGGGCGGGGCGGGGAGTCGTGTCCGGCCGCCCCTGCCCCGGGCGGTCATTCGGCGGGGGCTTCGCCCGAGCCGAGGCAGGTCAGGCAGAGGCCGGACTGCTGGCCGACGACGCGGTGCTCACGGCCGACCTGAATGTCACGGGAGACCTCTCCGGAGCCCTTGCAGGTCGGGCACGCGGTGCTGGGTGGTGCGGGGGCGGGTTTCTTGACCGGGGCCATGGGTGGTGCTCCTTCCGGATTCGGGCATGGGCGGGGTAGGGACGTGGCGCGAGGCGGTCACGCCAACCGGGGTGAGCAGCAGGTCAGAAAGCTGCCGGGGCCTGTTTCGGCATGGGCGGGATGATCAGCGTCGGATCGAGCGGCACGACCGGCCGGAACGGCTCCAAGGCCGGGAGATCCGGGATCAGGTGGACGGACTCGCGGCAGGCCGCCACAGTCTCCTCGACCGAGGTCAGCGGGGTGCGGATGCGTCCCCAGCCGCCGGAGGCATCGGCGGCAACGGCCTGCCCGGGGCGGTCGGCGGGGATCGTGCACGCGGCTGGGATCGACTCCGGGGCCACGTCGTTCAGGCCCATTTCCGCGGTCTGCTTGTCGTTGACCCGGTGCACCACGCGGCCGGTGAGCTGGGCACGGAGCATGGTGGCGCCCTTGCCCAGCTCGGAGCCGAAGCGCTGCCCGCAGATCTCCAGGTAGATGCCGACCGCGCGGGAAAGCTGGGCCAGCCGGATCATCCCCGTCACGATCCGCTCGCGGCGTTCCTCGTCCTTCTTGGAGGAGATCAGGAAGAGTTCCGCGATCTCGTCGACCAGAACCACGATGGGCGCCGGGCGCAGGTACTCGGGGAGCTCCCACAGGTCCGAGACACCGTGCTTGGCCAGCAGATCGAAGCGGTCTTCCATCTCCGCCACCAGCACATCGATCAGCGAGGCGGCATCGTCCGGGGTCGTCGCGAGCGCGGACAGGCGCGGGGCGTAGCGAGACTGCTCGACCCCGCGCTTGCAGTCCATCCCGACCAGAGCGACCGGGAGTTGGGCCAGTCCCTTGATGAGGTTGCGCTGGTACATGGACTTGCCGGACTGGTTCGCGCCGAGGGTGAGCGCGTGGGGGATCTCGCGGTAGTTCCGCACGTAGGCGGTTCCGTCGTCGCGGAGGGCGACCGGTACCACCAGATCGCGCGGGGTGGCCTTCTTCGGCATCCGCACCCGGCGGAGCAGGTCGAAGCCGGTCATCCGCAGTTCCACGAAGCCGGGCTTGGTCGCGCGGACGTGGACCGAGTGGACACCCCAGGCGTGGCGCAACCGCTCGGAGGCGGCGGCCAGGTCGGCGGGCTCCAGACCGGCGGGCAGGCGCAACGTGACGCGAAGGCCGGACGAAGTACCCCACACCCGGCGGATCTTCGGGGCCATCGGTCGGACCTCGTGGCGGGCGACCCGGCGCGACATGAACGCCCGCAGTCCCGACGGCTGCACGGTCAGCCCGCACACGTCCATGGTGTTGCGGTAGGAGAGGGCGAACCGGCCGTAGGTGAGCGGCAGGCCGACCGTCGCCCAGTAGGCCCGGGGTGCACGGACCCTGGCGTATCCGGCGCCACCAGCCGCCGCTAAGGCGCCCGACGCCTCCAGCCACACGATCGGGTCGGCCATGATCAGGCCGCCGTCGTGATGGCGATCGCGCGGAACGAGATCCCGTGGCGCTTCTGGCCGTTGAACTCGTTCTCCCAGTCGCGGGCCTTGAGACCGGTGACCCGGACCGGGATACCCGGGGTGAGGTTCTCCGGGAGACCCGTCTCCGGGATGGTCACCTGGTAGAGGTTGCCCTCCCCGTCGTCCGAGACCAGCAGGCCCACGGTCGACAGCGGCGCGTTCGTGTCCCGGTCCATGGCCCGCTCGCCCGTCTTCTGGTTCACCAGCTTCGGCGTCGGCGCTGTCGCCACGAACACCACAGCGGTCTGAAGGTCGATCTTGAAGGACGGCATACAGCTCTCCTTGTGATCCACGACGCCCACGATGAGCGAGCGCCCAACTGGCTTGAGCCACTTACTGGCTTAAGCCAGTTGAGCACACGCAGCGCTCAGGGTCAACAAGGTGGCTTGAGCCAGTTGCTAGACTGCGGACATGACTCCGTCCGGCCCTCCGACCCAACGGCCTCCGAGCAGGCGAATTGCTGATGATCTACGCCGCAGGATCGAATCCGGAGAGCTGAGCAGCGGGGACAAACTTCCGTCGGAGCGCGCCCTGGCCGACGAGTACGGCGCGGCCCGGAACACTGCCCGGGAAGCCGTTCGGATCCTCCGCGAACAAGGCCTGGTGACGTCGAAGCACGGCAGCGGAGTCTTCGTGCGCGAGCCGCAGAAGCTCTTCCGGTTCGGTAGCGATCGGTACTCGCTCAAGAACCGCGAGACGGGCCTCACGCCGTTCAGGCTGGAGTGCGCCCGGCAAGGCAAGGTCCCGAGGATCGATGTCCCGTCCATTGCCCGTGAGCGCCCACCGACGGATGTTGCCGAGCGTCTGAAGGTCTCTGCCGACGAGGAAAGCGTGGTTCACCGCGAGAACCACTACTTCGCGGACGACGAGCCGGTGCAGATCGTCTCGACGTACCTTCGCTGGGATGAGGCTCAGGGAACGCTCCTGATGCAAGCCAAGACCGGCAAGGACGGCATCTACGGACGGCTCCAAGACCTTGGGCACGTCATGACCCGCGTACGCGACGAGATCAGCGCCAGGATGCCGACGCCGGCAGAGGCAGCGATTCTCGACCTACTCCCCGGCGTGCCAGTGCTCGACGTTCTGCACACCAGCCTCGATCAGGACGAAGTTCCCTTCGAGGTCTCCCGCTACGTCCACCGCGCCGACCGCACCGGGCTGCTCTACGAACTGCCCGTTGAGTAGACAGGAGTCCTCATGGCTTCCACGATCGTCCGCCCCTTCGAGAGCGATGACCTAGATCCCGCTGCTGCCGCGCTGGTTGAAGTCCACAAGACGGACGGCTATCCGGTGGAGGGGATTGAAGATCCTCAGGGCTGGCTCTCGTCAGACGATGTGCTGGCCGCATGGGTGGCCGACGAGGAGGGGGAAGTCGTCGGGCATGTCGCCATCATGCGACCGCGAGGCGAGGACGCTGTCCAGATGTGGACCAAGCAGAGCGGTGACGACCAGGCTCATGTAGCCGTCCTGGCACGGCTGTTCGTAGTCAGGGCTGCACGGAAACACAAGACCGGAGAGCGCCTGATGGAAGCCGCGATGCGCTTTGCTCAGGAACGGGATCTGCGCCTGGTGCTCGACGTCATGACGAAGGATGTCGCTGCCATGCGGCTCTACGAACGGCTCGGCTGGCTCAAGATCGGCAAAGCCACTCACCACTTCGGAACCGACCAGAGCATCCCCGCCGTTTGCTACGTCTCGCCCCCAACGGCCTGAGAGCTGTTACAAGTTTCTCTACCTCATCAAGCACCCGGCTGCGCTTCGCTCCGCCGGGCGGGCTTCCCGGCTCCGCTCGGGGCGCCGCTCCTGCCTTCGGCCCGCTCCGCCCCGGCTGCGCCGACGCCCGCCCACTGTGGATAGGCCCGGAGGTCATGAGTCGAGCACTCGACACGCTCGCGGCCCTCGGTCACAGAGGATGCCTCCGGCGGGGGATCGGCCGGCACCGGGTGGGAGGGGGCGCCGTTCCCGGCCGCGGGCACATCGTGGTGAGCGTGGTGGGCTCCCATCCCGTCCGCCGTCGACCCAGGCAGAGCCGAGCAGACGCGGCCCATGGCGTCCAGGTCGTTCGTACAGTGGCGCGCTCCACCTGGACGCCATGAACCACGCCCGCTCCACGGTGTGTGGGTCGACGGCGGACGGGATGGGAGCAGGGAGGGTGGTGGTGAAGGAGTCAGACAGCCCTCAGGTTGGGACGGGCTGCCACGCTGGTCATTTCGCCACCACCGTCGACGACAGTGGGCACGAGACCAAAGACGTGCAAGTTCAACTCTTCAACCGTCAGGTTAATTTCCTCGGCCATACGCGAAACAGGAATCTTCTGAGATCGTAGCGTCGAAAAAACCTTGCTGAGCAACTGGGAACTTTCTCGTGAAATCCCGCCAGGCTCGCTGCGCCTATAACCCATCTGCGACAGTTGCTTGACAGTGGTTCGATAATTCCACTCGGTGATTAGGTCAAGGTCTTTCAGGCGATAAGTGAGAGCAACTGCGGCAACTTGCCACTTGAGCTTAGCGCTGAGGATTCTCTTGGCGTCAGCCGAGTAGAGCTTTTGAGCCAGCAATCCAGACCTCGGCATTAGGAATGCTGAGGCGAACTGCTGCGCTTCCTGCTCCGCTTCCTGCCCATGCGGAATCCGATGCTCGGAGTGCAATACCAGGTGTCCTAGTTCGTGTGCAGCATCGAAGCGCCCTCGCTCGCCACTCTTTTCCAGGTTGAGGACAATAAAGGGCCGTGTCCTTTTCCAGCGAAACGAGAAGGCGTCCACTGATGCGCAGTCTGCAGCTAGGGAGAAGACGCGAACACCGTGAGATTCTAGAAGGTGCACCATATTGGAGATTGGCGCCTCTCCGAGTCCCCACAGTGCACGAACCCGGTCCGCTGCATCTTCTGGAGAGAGGTGCGGCAGGGTTGGGACGTCCGGCGCTGGAAGCCCGAAGCTGCGCTCAATCCAGTCATTGATCTCCACCACGATCCGGCCGGCGCCGCGCGCAGAGTCTCTGTCCAGGGCGCTCATCTTTGACAGAGCGCGGAAGCTCACTGCGTCGAGTTCGATCTCCTCGACGTCAGGTGCAGCGAAAAAGGCCAGCGGGAGGCCCAGTGCCTCAGCAAGGGATTCCATCGTTTCAGGTGCTGGAGCCTTGTGCCCGTTCTCGAAGGCTGTAAGACTCCGCACCGAAATTCCGGACTTGTTGGCCAGAGAAGATAGAGTCATGCGCCTCCTCTTTCGCGCAAGCACCAACCGCGAAGCAGTAAGCATGACTCTATCTCCCTGTCCCAGGGGACCTAGATGGCTCCCTTGAATTCAACCGGAACGTCCACGGGCGCCGCGGGCGGAATCTCGTCCAGGCGCTTGATGTCGAATTCTGCGCCGAGGAACGGATTGTCATCGAGGATGATGCGTTCCAGCCAGGTGTCCACGTGCTTTCCGTGCATTCGCACAGGAAGGGACAGTTCGAACATCAAGCCCGCTTTGCTCGACTTGTAGAGGAGGAACCACGTGGGGAGATCGTTAGCCTCTATCTCCTCTTCCTCGATCTCGTCGAGTTCGGGGAAAAGGGACATCTGGCCAGAGTTCCGCTCGACGAGCTTCGCCACAGCAGAGCCCTTGGGATTCTTCGTTCGAACATCCCCAGAGAAGTCCGCCGCCTCCTCGCCAACCATACCCGAGCCGCTCACGGCGGTGATCGCGAAGGCCCCGGACGGATGGATGGTACGAAGAATCGACTGGGAGTTGCTGTAAGTCCAGGCATTCAGCGTCATTCTCTCCCGGAACGTGCGATTGCTCCGAGACCAGAAGGCATACCCCGCCATGCCGGGAGCGTCCATATCGGTACACAAACGCGCTTCGGCCAAGCCGCCTTCGATCGCCCGGCGCACATCCTTGGGCGTGAGGCCGAGCTCGCGCAGCCGCCGCACTGCGGCTTCGCCGACATGACACACGGGTTCCACGTGCCCTCCATGGGAGTGAAGTAGGTTCCAAAAACTCTACCTCACCTGAGGGCTGTTTTTTGGAACCTTGGCGATGGGAACACTAGTTCGGCTCCTCGGGTGGGTCAACTCGTCGTACGGACCTGGCGCAGCGGTACAGCACGGAAGTACAGCAACCTCGGAGAACGACTACGGCCGACATCACGTCTCTTGGCCGCTCTTGTGGCCGGTATGGCCGTCAACGACCGATCTGCATAGAGCTACGGATCAGAAGGCGTTACGAAGCGGGCAACATGCCGTGCGCGAGGCCCGTCACTGCTTAGGACCGCCCGGCGGAGGAGGGCCCCGGGTGCCTGGCGTAGCTGTCGGTGGCCGCGCGTAGTCTTCCAGCATGCGCAAGGGTGCGATCACACGCGACGCTGTGCTCCAGGCCATCGCCGAATACGACGAGCTTGGTCGGTCGGGGTTCCTAGGCAAGTACGGCTTCAGCGAGGCCCGCTCCTACCTCCTTCTGCACGAGGGGCGGGAGTACGACTCGAAGGCTGTTGCAGGGGCGGCCCATCTGTGGGATCACGGCCGAGCACTGTTGCCAGAAGAGTTCAGCGGCGGGAAGGAACATGCCACGGCATGGCTCAAGCGGGCCGGGTTCAAGGTCAAAGCCATCAAGAATCCGGACTGGGCGCGCGACGAACTGATCCTGGCCTGCCAGCTCGTGATGACCAACGGGTGGAAGGGCCTGGATGCGAACGACCCACGCGTCATAGAGCTGTCTGGCCTCCTTCAGCTCCTGCCGATTCATGCCGAGGTCGACCGCAGCGAGAAGTTCCGCAACCCTAATGGGGTGGCACGTAAGACCTCCGATATCGCTACGCATCACCCGGATTACGAGGGAAGACGCACCAACGGCGGCGCCCTAGACGTTGAGGTCCTGCACGACTTCTTGTCTCGCCCAGCCGAGATGGGCAAGGCTGCCGAGCTCCTACGTCAGGGCATCACCGCCGGAAACTTGGTGTCGCCGCCGCTGGACGAGGATCTGGATGCCTACAGCGCTCCCGAAGGTCGGTTGCTGATGAGTCGGCACAGGCGTCGAGAGCGGAACAAAGGACTGCGGAAGAAGAAGATTGCTGCGGTACTCCAACGAGGCGGAACGCTGGCTTGTGAGGCATGCGGGTTCGACTTTGAAGAGGTCTACGGTGATCGCGGAAGCGGCTACATCGAGTGCCATCACGTGGTCCCGCTGCATGAGGCAGGCGAGGGTCGCACGAAGCTCAACGATCTGGCCCTTATCTGCGCAAACTGTCACCGCATGATCCATCGTCGCGCCCCTTGGCCCACTCCGAAACAGCTGCGGATTCTTCTCCAGAGCCGTAGGGGCAGCACCAACGCACAGATTCCGAGCCAAGAGAACGCAGAAGCCGGCGACTCTGCCGCGAACGTGTCTTGAGACCGGGCAAGTTCGGCGACTCCTACGTGTAGCAACGGCTCCAGGTGCCGGGCTCAGGCGAGGCCCGCGGACACGGCGGACGGGGAACCAGCCCAGCCCTGGTCTGTCCGCCACACTGCCGCGATCCCATGGTGCTCAAGGAGATTGACGTACACGTCGCCAACGGGTTCGGAAAAGAGTGCCATCTTGTGGGGCTGGGAGTCCGCTGGATACAGGCAGAAGGCGTAGGTTGCGAGCTGCCCAAGGGCCTCTCGTACAGCCCCCGTGGCGTTGCCGCGACGGATGAACTTGGCTTCCGAGAGCCAATGAACCCCGTTCTTGATGATGACCAGGTCCCGCGGATGGACGTTGGTACCGACTTCGACGCCCTGCTCGCGCAGATACGTGCCGTACTGGTGCACGAGAGTTTCGTGGCTGCGGCTCTTGCGTAGCCGTCGCGCTGTCACTATCTGGACGTACTCCTCGTCGCTCTTGGGCGCGAAGTGCAGCAAGATCTCCTGGGACTGTGTGGGAGGTTGCTCGACCACCGTGACAATGGTGTCGCGGGTGGTCTGACGTACTTCTTCTCGCACTGCCAGGGCGTCTTGATAGAGGTTGATCATGCGGCTGAGGTCGGCCCGCAGAGTCTGCTCATCCGGCAACGCGGCGATTTCATAGGTGGTGGCCAGGATGTTGCCGGCTTCGTAGGAGCGCGGCAATCCTGACTGGCCGCCAAGGTCAATCGTGTTATCCAGACCAGCTGTTGCCGCGGTCGGGAGGGCTTCCCTGATGGCCGTGGCCTGCGCGGCGAGCCTGTGGCGGGCGTCGCGAGCGCCGAGGGCTTTGGTGATCTCGGTGACGCCCTGGTTGAGGCTCAGCGCGAAGGTCTTCCTGTCCTCGGCCAGGAGGTAGACGAGGTACATGCCGCGCGTAGCCGTCGTGGTCTCATCGGGGTCGAAGAACGACACCCAGGGACAGACTGCTGCATTACCTCGGCCGGGGCTTCCTTCGACGAGGTAGCCCGCTGGTACCAGGTGTCCTATCTCTGTGGGCGCTGCGCGGAGCAGGCGTGCAGCGTCGCTGCTAGTGCTGGCGTCGGAGCCCACCCCGAAGGTGGTGCCGACTTTGTGAAGGTAGTAGCCGAGCTCCATGGTGGGGATGCTACGTGTGGCCACTGACAACGGCCCATCGTCCTTTCTGAGAGGCTGAGTTGACGGCCGCTCCTCTTTGAGATTGGCCGCTGTAGCGCTAGGTCTGTCCTGGCCTCCGGCACGCCTGTCGCACATGCGGCGGAGGTATCGGCCAACGGCGCCCAGGGCTGCGGTTGGTGGTGGCCGTCAGCCCTGGAGCGGGTACCCGCTGATGAGCGAAAGGCGTCGGTCAGTCGTCCAGGGGGTCCGGAAGCTGGAACGTCTCCGCGTCTTCGCCGCGGGCCGTCGCGACGCGCAGGCCCAGCTCCTTGATGTGGTTAGCGGGGAGTTTGTCACCGACCACCAGATAGGTGATCAAGTCGGCGGCGAGGTTGTAGTTCTCCTTCTTCGTCAGGATGTTGTGCGCGGAGTTGATCAGGACGTCGCGCCACAGCGGCGCCGTGATCTTCCAGTCGAGCTGGTAGGCGCGGTCGACCGCGTCCTTAAGGGTCAGGTCCTCATCGGCCCGGAGAATCTGGGACAGCGCCTGGAACAGCACGATGTGGGTGGCCGGCTTGAACAGCAGCCCGTACTCAGCCTCCTTGGCGCGCAGCTCAGGGAGGAGCTTGGTGTTGTCCCGGCCGTACTTCAGCTTCGGCATGCCGTCCAGAACGGCCGCCCACCAGCCCTCCACGTGTTCGTAGCCCTGGTCGATCGTCTCTTCCGAGGGGCGGACGTGGGTCTTCTTCTCGTTCAGGTCGTCCGCCATGTCGTAGTACTCGGCGATGATGCGGACGGTCTCGTAGATGGCGCTCAAGGTGGTGAGCTGGGTACTGCGTTCGGCGATGGTGTTGTTCTTGTAGTTCACCAGCGACTCGCCCTTGTGGTTCCTGCCGGCAAGGGGGCCGCCGTCGTCCGCCAGGCGTCGGGTGAGGATCGCGAAGCCGTCGTCCTCGCTGGTGAGGATGTTGTCGCCGCGGCTGGTGTTCTTCGCGTAGCGGTTGACCTTGTTGAAGATCTTCCGGGTGTGCTGCGTGCTGATACGCGGCACGATGATGACGGTCACCTCATCGTCCCCAACGTCCTTGGCGTACTCGCCTTCAACGGTACGGGCGAGGTGGACCTCGCGCAGGGCGGCGAAGCGGTGCTGACCGTCGAGGATGATGCGCTCGCCGCTGTCGATGGTCAGGAAGCCGAAGGAGTCCTTGCCCATGGTGGACCGGTACGCCTTCGGCAGGCTCTTGGCCACCTCGCTGAGCGGCTCGAACTCCGGCTCCTCATCGGAGTCCAGCAGCAAGATGATGGCGCCGAAGAACCGGTCAGGAGAGTTGGCGAGGTACGGGGCGATCTCGGTGCGCACCCGGGTGTCGTTGAGCTCGCGCTGCAGTCGTTCGGTCAGGCCCGTGGTGGCCCATTCCTCCTGCTCACTCGCCGGCCGGGCGACCTGAACGAGGTCGCTCACCTTCATGGTGGTCACGTAGTACGGGGTCGAGCCCATCTGGGCCCGGATGGCCGTGTGAAGAGTTGCCACGCCTACCTCCTGAGGTTGTTTGTGGCTCCAAAGTATCTGTTTGCGTATACAGTTTGCAACTGATTTTGGAATGTTTGCAAAAACAGTCGCTCGTGATCGCGCAGAGTCACACCTGATCAACGGTGAGCTTGGTTTGGCCAGAAGGGTGAACCTCGATGGAGGACGACGCGACCCGCGGTCCCCAGCTCGGTGCGGACTATCTGTGGACAGAGGTGCCCTTGAAAGCGACCTGCACGACGATGACCAGCGGAGACGCGTGACTCACACGAGCCCTCCGGAGCCGTGTGCGCAGGTTCGAATCCTGCCGGGGGCACCTTGGATCAGGTGCCTAAAAGACCCCGTCATCAGCGGAGACGCTGAGGTCGGGGTCTTTTCGCTCCCAGAGAGCCTGGGGCCCGCCTCTTCCCGTCACAAGAAGCCAAGCGTGTCAGTGGCGTCCGCTTGGATGAGCGAGTGACCGTTCAAGACGTTGCTCGGCAGTTGCCCGAGATATCAGTGCTCCGCGCGCATTGCCGTTCCTTGTCCGTGCTGGAGGCGATCCTGAGCCCCGAGTGGGAAGGCCGGTACTACTCCTTCGACGACCGATGGTCCGATACGGAGTCGATGGCCTCCATGCGAAACGGGTCGGGCGACGAGTTCTCGATCGTCTTCTCCCCCGCCGGCGTCTGCATTCGCGGGTTCGCGCACGAATCACCGATGAGCCCCTACGCAGAGGACGGGCCCTGGCCGGGGGTGCTGGACGAGGTTCCCGATGTCTTTCGATCGTGCGTCGAGGAGCCCGCGTTCTGCGACGAGGACGGGATGCCAGTCGTCACAGCGTGCATGTGGCGTGAGACAGGCCATGCCTCTTGGATGACAGGAACGATCGACTATCCCGACGAGCAGCCGGACGACCCGGACGGTGCGGGGTCCCTTTTCCAACTGCTCGTGGACCGCTCACCGGAAGGGTTCCAGCGGTGGGCCGAGGATTACTACGAAGTTCCGGTGGCACTGGAAGCCGTGTCTCACATCTTCGCTTCCCGTCCTCTGATCGACTCAGTCGTCAACGCGTTGAACCCAGAGGTCACCTTGGCCGATCTCACCAAGGATCTCGCGGAAATCGGCTACCCGCTGAGCTGAGGGTTGTCCCGGGCAGCCGGCGAGGGTGAGGTTGTGGAGGCGAGCGATGCCAAGCATCGCGTGGTGAACGCCGTCGCCCTTGAGTCGGCAGTCGCGGAGGATCTTCCAGCTCTTCATACGGGCGAAGGTGCGCTCCGCCCGGGCGCGGACTCCGGTGCCGGCCGCGCGTGGACGTGGGCCGGACGCCGCAGTCAGGCTGCCTCGTCGTGATGCCCACGCCCGCCGCACCCTCACCTGGGCCGCCTCAACAACCTGGGCGTCGAGTCCAAGTCACCGTAGGATCAGCAGTCCCTTGCGCGCGTCAACCGACCCGTCAGGAGCCTTCGTTGACCCATGCCATGGACGCCTCGGCCGCCGAGCCCCTCGGGCCGGCGCGGCATCGTCTGGATCCGGCGGGCGGTTGCCCCCATGCGCTCAACGCGCGGCTGATGACGCGTGGCGCCGTCGCGCCGGTGCTGTTGCCGGATGACGTGCCGGGCGCGGTCGTGCTCGGTCACGACGCCCTCAGGGAATTCCTCGCGCACCCCGACGTCGCCAAGGACGCCCGGCATTTCGCCGCGCTGGCGGACGGGCGGATACCGCAGGGATGGCCGCTGCGCACGTTCGCGACGGTCCCGGGGATGACGACCGCGGACGGCGACGATCATCGCCGGTTGCGCTCGCTGGTGAGCCGCGCGTTCACCGCGCGCCGGGTGGAGCAACTGCGGCCCCGTGTCGTGGAGTTGGTCGACGGTCTGCTCGACTCGATGGAGCGGGCCGCGGCCGCCGACGGCGTCGTCGAACTGCGCCGGCATTTCGCGCTGCCGCTTCCGATGAGTGTGATCTGTGAACTGTTCGGCGTGGACGTGGAGTTCAGGGAACGGCTGCACCATTTGTCGAGCCAGGTCGTCGCCACCGACACGACTGCCGAGGAGGCGGTCGCCGCCAACCAGGAGATGGTGGCGGTTCTCGCGCGCATTGCCGCGGCCCGCACCCGGGAGCCGGGCGACGACCTCACCTCGGCACTGCTCGCGGCCCGCGCGGAGGACGGTGACCGGCTGAGCCCCGAGGAACTGATCGGGACGCTGATGCTGTTCGTGGTGGCCGGGCACGAGACGACACTCAACCTGATCACGAACGCGGTGCGTGCGCTGTGCGGGCATCGCGAGCAGCTCGACCTGGTGCGCGCCGGAGCAGCCACATGGTCGGACGTCGTGGAGGAGACACTGCGCTGGGACAGTCCGGTCAGCTACTTTCCGTTCCGCTATCCGACCCGCGATCTCACCGTCGACGGCACGGTGATCCCCCGCGGTACGCCAGTGCTCGCCGGGTACTCGGGCGCCGGCCGGGACCCGGGCGTGCACGGCGCGGACGCCGCACAGTTCGACGTCACGCGCCCGGCAAAGGGTCGCCACCTGTCGCTGGGTCACGGCCCGCACTACTGTCTGGGCGCGCCACTCGCCAGGCTGGAGGCGACCGTGGCCCTGGAGCGGCTGTTCGCCCGCTTCCCCGGTCTCGACCTCGCGGTGCCGGACGACGAGTTGCCTGCGCACTCCGGGTTCGTCGGCAACAGCGTCCTCCGACTGCCGGTCAGACCAGGGCCGAGCACAGCCGACCGGTGAAACCGGCTTCGCGGCGCGCTGGTTCCACGAAGGAGATGCCACACGTGGGGCTTTGCATGCGGGTAGTTGGCAGTGCGGCGGGCCTCGACCCGTCCCGTCTCACCACATCTTCGTACCGGGCCCGCCCTTGAAAGGCCCCTGTACCTCCCCAGTGATCCAACCGCCGTAGAAGTCACCGTCCTGCGCCATGACCACCTCACCGCCGACGGTGCACCGGTCCATGAGGCTCGGGTAGAAAGCGAAGTACCCGGCGAGCTGTGCGTAATCAGACTCAGGGCGCGGATAGCTCCAGGCGGCGCGACCACGCACGTCGTTTCCCACCACGACGTCCCAGTACTGGGCCGAGCCCTTCCACTCACACCACGTACTCCGACCACTGACGGGCACCAGAAAGTCGATGCGGACATCCGCCGGAGGAATGTAGAAGACCGGGGGGTGACTGGTCTCCAGCACCCGGACCGCCCTGCACGTGTCCGCGACGATCTGGCCCGCGCACTCGACACGCACGCGGCGGCCGTCCGCCCGCATGGCGGGTGGACGGGGGTAGTCCCAGACGGACTCGTTCTCCCGAGTGGCGGTGGACAGCGAAGATTCGTCTGCTCGCAGCGGGTCGAGATACACCTCGTCCTCGTAGCACCAGGCCCACTTCTCGCCGGTTCCCCAGGAGCATGCCACCGGGTGGCCGCTCGACTCGAAGTGGGCTGTGGCATGCGCTCCGGGCGAGCTGTCGCTGCAACCCACATGTCCGCAGGTCAGACAGAGCAACAGATCGGTCCGGGTACGTCCCCGCTGCGCGCAGGGCACGCACGTCTCGCCGAGCGGCGCCGTCTCCGGAGCTTCGCTCAGGACATGTGGACAGCTGCGGCCCGACGGGCGGCCCCCGTCAGGCCGCACCACCCACCTGCTCATCGGATGCCTCCAGACCTCAGCACACAGCGACCCTGCCCCCGCTGTGCGCCACAGGCATGGGCCCCCGTGCCCACCAGGACGGCATCAAGGGCAGGCATGACGGCTTCTCCGCCAACTTTGATCATGTGGACTATTCTCCCGATCCTTCGCCACGGGATGCGGGAGGCGGACGGCTCCTGCCGGACCGCCCAGCGGACGCGGAACATGCGTCTGTCCCGCGACAGCACGACCGTGGCCGTGACCGTGAGCACCGACGAAGAGAGGTCCTGCTCAAGCACTTCACGATGTCCGGGCCGAAGGGCAGCCGTTGGCAGTTGCTCCCGTTCGACCTCCATAACCCGGGACGGGTACGCAAACTGACGGGCACCGGTGCCTGTGGGCGCTCCGAGAACTTCATCGCGTTTGACTCCTCAACGGCTGAAGCGCTCTGGTGCGGGGTGGAGAAGCGCGTACCCGCGGCGCTCTCCGCCGTGCACGCCGGCACTCCGTTCGCCGACCCGCTTCACGTGGCGGCGCTGCGCGACCTAGTCGTGCTCCACTACGTCCGGTCGCTCCCTTCCCGCGCCGTGCACGCCGACGCGCTTCAGCGGGCCCGCGCGCGCCTGGTCGCCAAGGTGATCAGCCGGTATCCGGAGCAGCTGCGCCGCGAAGCCCTGCGCGAGACAGGCCTCCATCTGTCCGGACGGCAAGCTCTTCCGCACCAGTATCGAAGGCACCTTCTACAAGATGCGGGCTCTGGCTTCGAGGCGGCGGCTGGAGGTGATCACGACCGGGACGGGCCAGTTCCTGATCGGCGACAACCCGGCCATGACCCTGTCCGTGAAGGGGAGTCGCACGAGGTTCGGCATGGCGTTCGGCGACGCTCAGACCCTCATACTTCCCATCGGCCCAAGGCACATGGGCAAGAAGCCCTTCAGGACTCAGCCGTGTGAGACCGCCCGTCAAGCAGCGTGAATCACGCTCTGGCCAGGGTGGCTGCCCTCTCTCGCGTCGAGCGAGAGCGCCGGAGCGGCGGCTGAACGCCACCAGCGGGTACGCCGGCCAGGCGCGGGCGAAGTTCAGGGACCGGGGCCGGATCCTTCAATCCAGAAGCAACGGCACCGCCCCCGGGATAGAAGAACCCCATGGACCTCAACTCTCCCGTCGCCGTCGCCCTCATCGCGGCGTCGGTGTCCGTCGTCGGAACTCTCCTGACGGTGCGGGCCGCTGCGCGGACCAACCACAACGCTGCCGTCCAGACGCAGTTCCAGGAGATCATCAAGAAGCGGATCGAGTGTTACCCCAAGCTCTGGGAGATCCATATTCGCTACGAGACCAACTGGGCCCTCGCAGACAGGCCCAAGACCCGCGAGTGGGCGGAGCAGTACGCCCACGAACTCAACAACTTCAACCTCACAGGTGGCGTCTTCTTCTCCCAGCCCGTCTACGTCAGGTTCGGGGAACTGCGCCACTACCTGTCCCAGGCCGTGCACGACACTCCGCCAGGAGCCGAAGTCTCACCAGAGCTCACGTACAAGATCAGACTGAGTGTGTACGGCGGCCCGGGCTACGGCGATGGTATGTCCACCCACTTGAAGGACGACCTCGGCAGCTATCAGAGCGTCTCCCTGACTCAGGCGGGCAAGACGAGTGGACCGCTGCTGAGAAGGGCCTACGCATGGTTGCCCCGAATCGCCCGCCGTTGACCACTCGACCATCCCTGCTGTTGGCGACGTCTCTGGTCAACACGTTGAGCGGTCCGTGGACTCGGTGGCCCGACCATCTGCCGGCGCCGGCGCCGAAGCCAAAGGGTCTTTGACGGGTTCTTCATAGGTTCTTCATAGGTCGCGCTCTACCTTCGTCGCGGCCGGTCCGGAGGGGGCGGTGAGGGGCAGGGGGAGGAGGCCGTAGGGATGCGTGCGCGTGTGGTGTTCAGGGGGAGATTGTGGGTCGTGGGGGTTGCGGCCGTCGTGGCGTTGGGTGTTACCGGTTGTGGTGGTGGAGGGAACGGGGGCGATGACGAGGTCGCTTCCGTGGCGACGGGGAAGGGTGGGGGCACCGCGGCCTCGCGTGGGGCGTCCAGTGAGTTGGGCGACTACGTCGAGGCTCAGCGCGCGTGGGTCAAGTGCCTGCGCGGCGCCGGGCTCGATGCTCCCGACCCGGATGCCAAGGGCAAGGTCGACCTGGGTGATCAGTCCAAGTGGAAGCGCGACCCGAAGGCCCTCGCGGCGCAGGAGAAGTGCGCGGACCTGAGCGTGCCGGTGCCCGACAGTGTCGAGAAGGCGCAGCAGCCGGAGCTATCCAAGGCGGAGATCGCCAAGAACCGGAAGTACGCGCGGTGCATGCAGGACAACGGGGCCTCGGACTTCCCCGACACCGACGCCGGCGGACACTTCCAGGACGTCACGTGGGACTCGACCTCGGCCGGTGCCAAGCGCGCCACCCGTGCCTGTGCCTCCATCATCGGCATTCCCGACGACGCCCCCACCCCCAAGGGCTGACGGCGCAGTGGACGACGAATACGGCGCGCCCGGCCCGCGACGCGGCAGGCGCGGGCCGATTCTGATCGTCGGGGGGTTCGTGCTGGTGGCCGCCGTCAGCACCGTCGGTGCGCTCGGGCTCGGAGGCGGCGGCTCGGACGACGACAGCGCGGTTCCGGGCCGCAGTGGGCAGGCGGTGCGGGTGACGCGGGAGACGCTCACCGATCAGACCGAGGTGGACGGACAGCTCGGTCACGGGCTCGAGGTTCCCTTCCCGGTGAAGGCGGAAGGGACGATCACCTGGCTGCCCGAGCAGGGCGCCACCGTACGGCGCGGGCAGCCCGTGTTGCGGGTCGACGACCGGCCCGTGACCTTGATGTACGGCAGCCTGCCCATGTATCGGGGCCTCGCTGTCGCCACCCCAACCGATCGGAGTTCCGGGACCGAGAAGTCAGGGGGATCCGGAGAGTCCGGAGGATCTGAGGGCTCCGTAAGTTCCGGTGGCCCCGCCCGCCCCAGTGACCCCGGTGCCCCCGGCGGCGCCACCCGCAGCGCCGCCACCACCACTCCCCTGCGCGGCATGGACGTCAAGCAGTTCGAGACCAATCTCGCCGCCCTGGGGTACTCCGGCTTCACCGTGGACGAGGCGTACAACGAGTCCACGGCGGCAGCGGTCAAGCGGTGGCAGCGGGATCTCGGGGTGCCACAGACCGGCAAGGTCGGCATCGGAGACGTGCTGTACGCGCCGGGCACCGTGCGGATCGCCGGCACCAGCGCGCAGGTCGGCGCCGCGGCGACCGGCAGTCCGGTGACGTACACCACCACGCGTCGCATGGTGACGGTCAACGCCGCCGCGAATGAAGTGGGTTGGGCACAGCGGGGCACCACGGTCGACGTGGATCTCCCGGACGGCACGTCCGTGAAGGGGACCGTGGCGAGCGTCGGCAAGGACGCCAGCGGGGCCGGATCCGGATCCGATGCGGGCGGGGACGGCGGCGGTGGCGGAGGCAGTGGGTCCGGCGACAAGGCGGCCACGGTCGTCGTCGTGGTCACCTTCGCGAACCAGGCGTCGCTGGGCAGGCTGCAGAGCGGTCCGGTGACCGTGCGGTACGTGTCCAAGCGGCACAAGGACGTTCTGGCCGTGCCGGTCGCCGCCCTGGTGGCGCTCGCGGAGGGCGGGTACGGGGTCGAACCCGCCAACGGGGAGGAAGACGCCGGCGGCGGCCCGGCGGGTCGTTTCGTCCCCGTGAAGACCGGGCTCTTCGCGGACGGCAAGGTCGAGATCAGCGGGCGGCTGGTGCGCGAGGGCATGACGGTGAGGATCCCCGAGTGAGGGCGGAGCATGACACTCCCGTGTTGCCGGTCGTCGCGTTCAGCGCGGTGTCCAAGACGTACCCGGGCAACGTCACAGCCGTCAGCGACGTCCATCTGTCCATCGGATACGGGGAGTTCGCCTGCGTGGTCGGGCCTTCCGGCTCGGGCAAGTCGACGATGCTGCATCTCATGGGCACCCTGGACCGGCCCTCCAGCGGGCGGATCACGATCGACGGGCACGCCGTCGCCGAACTGTCGGACCGTGAGGTGTCCGCGTTGCGCGCGCAGCGGATCGGGTTCGTCTTCCAGCAGTTCCATCTGGCGGTCGGGGTGCCGGTCCTGGACACCGTCGCGGACGGTCTGCTGTACGCGGGTGTGCCGCTGCGCGAGCGGCGCCGTCGTGCGGTGCGGACGCTGACCCGCGTGGGGCTCGGCCACCGGCTCGGCCATCTGCCGCACCAGTTGTCGGGCGGCGAGCGGCAGCGGGCCGCCGTCGCGCGTGCGGTGATCGGCGAACCGGCGCTGCTGCTGGCCGACGAACCCACCGGCAACCTCGACTCGGCCTCCGGCGCCGCCGTGCTGGATCTTCTGCGCGACCTGCACGCCTCGGGCACCACCGTGGTGGTCATCACGCACGACCGGGAGATGGCCGAGGCCTTCGAGCGGAAGGTGGAGATGCGGGACGGCAGGGTCGTCACCGACAGCGGCCGGTTGTCATCTCTCCCGTCCGACACGGGAGTTGCCGACAGATGACCTCGCGCCGTCGTCGTACGCGTACCGCTTCCCGTACGTCCTCGCTCCGGCCCGCCCGGCTGAGTCCCGCCGATTTCGTCCGGCTCGGCGGGACCGGGCTGCGCACCCGGCCGTTGCGGGTGTTCCTGTCGGCTCTGGGCATCGCGATCGGTGTGGCCGCGATGGTCGCCGTCGTCGGTATCTCCAGCTCCGGCCGCGCGGAGGTCGACCGCAAGCTCGACCGGCTCGGCACCAACATGCTGCGCGTGGCGCCGGGCCGGTCCCCCGACGGCTCGGCCACCCGGCTGCCGCAGGAGGCGACGGCGATGATCCGGCGCATCGGGCCGGTGCGGCAGGTGGCGGCGACGGGTGACGTCGAGGGCGCGGCCGTCTACCGCAACGAGCACGTCCCCGTCGGGCGTACCGGCAGCATCCGGGTCGCCGCGGCCGACGACCGGTTGCTGCCCGCGGTCGGCGGCAGCGTGCGGGTGGGGCGCTGGCTCGGTCGGGCGACCGAGGAGTACCCGGCCGTGGTGCTCGGGGCCCGGGCGGCCCGTCGCCTCGACGCGTACACGCCGGGGACGCGGCTGTGGCTCGGCGGCCGGTGGTTCTCCCTCGTCGGTGTGCTGCGGCCCGCGCCGCTGGCACCGGAGATCGACGGCTCGGCCCTGGTCGGATGGCGGGCGGCGCGCACCTATCTGGGCTTCGACGGGCATCCCTCGACCGTGTACGTGCGCGCCCGTGACGACCGTGTCGCCGCCGTACGGTCCGTGCTCGCGGCCACCGCCAACCCCGAGAAGCCCAGCGGGGTCCTGGTCTCCCGGCCCTCCGACGCCCTGGCCGCCCGCGAGGCCACCGAGTCGGCGCTGACCGGGCTGCTGCTCGGGCTCGGTGGCGTCGCGCTCCTGGTGGGCGGCGTCGGCGTCGGCAACACCATGGTCATCTCGGTGCTCGAACGGCGGCCGGAGATCGGCCTGCGCCGTGCCCTCGGGGCCACCAGCGGGCAGATCCGCGGTCAGTTCGTGTCCGAGTCGCTGCTGCTGTCCGCGCTCGGCGGGCTCGGCGGCACCGTTCTCGGCACGGCGATCACCGGCGGGTACGCCTCCGTACGGGGCTGGCCGACCGAGGTGCCGGTGTGGGCGCCCGCCGCCGGGATCGGCGTCACCCTGGTGATCGGGGCGGTCGCCGGTCTCTATCCGGCGGTGCGCGCGGGGCGCCTCGCGCCGACGCAGGCGCTGGCCGGGACGTGAGGGGTGCCCCGCTCCCCCGGCGGACCGAGGACTCATGACCGTACGACGTCGAGCGTGACGGTGAACGTCGTCCCGGTTCCCACCTCGCTCTCGACCGTGATCGTCCCCTGGTGGTCGGTGACGATCTGCCGGGCGATGGCCAGCCCCAGGCCGCTGCCGCCGGTGGTGCGGCCACGGGCGGGGTCGGCGCGCCAGAAGCGGTCGAACAGGTGCGGCAGGTGCTCGCCCGGGATGCCCCGGCCGGTGTCGCGGATGCGGACGACGGCCGTGTCGCCCGTCCGGTGCGCGGCGAAGGTCACGGTGCCGCCGGGCGGGGTGGCGCGGATCGCGTTGCCCGCGAGGTTGCCGACGACCTGCCGCAGCCGGTCCGCGTCCGCCCTGACCCACACGGCACCCTCGGCCGCCAACTCCAGCCGTACGCCCGCCGGTTCGGCCTTGGCGCGATGGGCGGTGCACGCGTGGTCGAGGAGTTCGCGCAGGTCGACGACCGAGCGGTGGTAGGTGAGTGCTCCGGCTTCGGCGAGGGCCAGGTCCTGGAGGTCGTCGACGATGCGCTGCTGGAGCATCGCCTCCTCGTGCAGGGAGTCGAACAGGTCGGGGGTGGGCTCGACGACACCGTCCTGGAGCGCTTCGAGATAGCCGCGCAGATTCGCCAGTGGGGTACGCAGCTCATGGGCGATGTCCCCGGTCATGCGGCGCTGGCGCTCCTCGGCGGCCTGGAGGGAGTCGGCCATCTTGTTGAAGGAGCGGCCGAGTTCGGCGATCTCGTCGCGGCCGGAGGCGGGCACCCGCCGTTCCAGGTCGCCTTCGCCCAGATCGTGGGCGGCCACGGTGAGGGCGCGGACCGGGCGGAGCACGGCCCGGCTGAGCAGGAGTGCCGCCAGGACCGCCGCGAGGGCGACAGCGCCGGCGACGGCGACCGTGGGCGCGGCCGGCAGTCCGGCCGGTGCCTCGTCGCGGGCGCCGAGGCTCACCTGGAGTCGGGGCGGGGCGACGTCCGCGGTGCGCTCGTCGAACACCCGCTGCAGGCATGCGGCGAGACGCGGGTCCGGCTCGCACTTCGCCGCCGCGGCGCTGTCCTGCGCACCGCGGGGATCCGCGCTCCGCGTCTGCCGCCCCGCGCACCCAGCGGGCTCGCGGCCGGTACTGATCCGCGGGACGCCGGTGCCGTCCGCGGTCGCCGTCACGGCCACGCCCGCCCTGGTCAGGCAGGCGGCGTAGGCGGCCGCGCGCCGGAAGTCGCCGATCGCGAGCACGGTCCGCTTCACCGACGCCCGGGGCACCTTCGTCACCGGAAGGCGCAGGCGGGGCCGCGGATCCACCAGGACCGGCGGCTGCCCGCTCGCCTCCCGCGGTGCGTGACCGGCCAGCGTGTCGGAGTCGGCGAGCAGGACGTCGGCCTCCGTGGTGACGCGGATCCGCTGCCCGGTGGACTCGGACAGGGCGCGCACGACGGGCTTCACTCCGTGCCACGTCCCGTGGGCGAACCCGTACGAGGTGAGCTCGTCGGTGATCCTGGTGGCCTCCTGCCGTCCGGCCCGCGCCGATTCCACCACCTGGCTGTTGGCCTGCCGCAGCGTCAGCCAGGCCGTCGCCGCCGTGGCGGCCATCGCGACCAGCATCAGCAGGCCCAGCACCCGGAGACGGAAGCTCACCGCCGCGTCCCGTTCTCGTCCAGCAGTCGGTACCCGCGTCCGTAGACGGTCTCCACGTACTGCTTCCGCACGCCGCCGTCGCCGCTGCCCGCCGCCTCCAGCTTGCGTCTCAGCTTCATCACATGGGCGTCCACCGTGCGCTCCAGGATGTTCTGGTCGAACCCGAAGACGCGGTCGATGATCTGCGCCCGGGTGAACGCCCGCCCCGGTTCCTTGACCAGGACGCGCAGGATCGCGAACTCCTTGCCCGTGAGGCCGACCGGCCTGCCGGCCACCCGTGCCTCGAACCGGTGCGCGTCGACCTCCAGGTCCCCGACCACCAGGACCGCCGGCTCACCGTCCCCCCGCACCGCCTTCGACCGGCGCAGCAGCGCCCGCACCCGGGCCGTCAGCTCCCTCGGGCTGTACGGCTTCGTCAGGTAGTCGTCGGCGCCGAGATCGAGGCCCAGCAGCATGTCCTCCTCGGTGGTGCGGGCGGTCAGCAGCAGGATCGGCACCTGGGACTCGGCGCGCAGGATGCGGCAGACGTCGAGCCCGTCGACGTTCGGCATCATCACGTCGAGCACGATCAGATCGGGCCGGGACGCCCGCGCCCGGTCGACGGCGGAGCGCCCGTCGGAGACGACCTGGACGTCGCTCCCCTCCCGCTCCAGATAGATCTTGATCAGCCGGGCCTGTTTCTCGTCATCCTCGGCCACCAATATGCGCGCGTTCACCACGGCCCCCTCCACTGAATTCAGCGATGCCCTGAATAAACCATGATCCGAGCCTCCCACGACAGACCGGAATTCGGAACGGAACCATCCGCGGAATCCGAAGATCCGTCCTGCTTCGTCACAGACGAGAAATCCGGCCACACCCCCGGCGATTCGGCCGTCGGCGCACGTCTTCGCGGCCGAAATTCGTTCGCCACATTTCCGGTCCGACGTGGAAAGCAATGGGCCATCCAACGACGGAATCCTTTCTTCAATTCACGGTGCTGGAGATCGTACTAACGCTGTTCACGCATCAAACGCGCGCACAGCCACTGCCGGCGCACCCGAAAGTCAACAGGAAGGCGAGCTCACGCGCGACGCAGTGCCGACAACACCACAACGAGGGGTCTCCATGAAGCGACGTATCGCAGCCGTCCTGCCGACGCTCGCGGCCGTGGCCGCCAGCATCCCGCTCGTCCTGTCCACCACGCCGGCCTCGGCCTCCGCCGCCTGCGGCAAGACGGCCGCCGACAAGGACAGCAGCGCCTGGAACGCCACGGCCGACGGAGCCAACGAGCGCAGCGGCTCCAGCACCGGCTGTGCCGTCAACGGCATCGCGTACGCCGGGCAGCGGCTGGACTACCACTGCTACACGGTGGCCGGCAGCTACACCTGGACGTACCTCAGAAACGACGCGACCGGCACGTACGGCTGGGTCCGCGACGACCTCCTGAGCGACTACGGGAGCAGCGTGGCCTGCGGGTTCTGACACGCCCGGGGCTGAACCCGCCCGACGGCACGGACCGGCCCGGTCCGTCGAGGCACGCACGGTGAGGTTCCCCGGGGCCGGCTTCTCGGCCGGTCCCGGGGAACGTGGCGGATCGCCGTCGGAGCGGATCGCCGTCGGGGCGGCGCGGTGCGTGGGATCGTTGACGGGTGACGAATCTGGAGGATCTTGTTCGGCTGCGGCGGGCCCGGGACCGGATGGACCGGGAGTACGCCGAGCCGTTGGACGTCACCGCGCTGGCGCAGACCGCGTTGATGTCGCCGGGCCACTTCTCGCGGAGTTTTCGTGCCGCTTTTGGAGAGACCCCGTACAGCTATCTCATGACCCGGCGGATCGAGCGGGCCAAGATGCTGCTGCGCCGGGGCGACCTGTCGGTGACCGAGGTGTGCTTCGAGGTGGGGTGTACGTCGCTGGGGTCGTTCAGCTCCCGATTCACCGAGCTGGTGGGGGAAACGCCGAGTGCCTACCGGGCTCGGGGGCGTGCGGAGGGGGGCGATCTGCCGGCCTGTTTGTCCCGGATTCACACCCGGCCGGTGAAGGGTCAGCCGGACCGTTCCACGGGCGTGTGACAGACACCACCCATGACCGGCACAGGTTTACGCGCGCCGCAATCGGTGACTACGGTGCCTGAGATGTCTCGCCGCCACATGAATCCCGCAAACCAGAGAAGACGCGTAGACGAGAGTCGAGGTTCCATCCGGGAGGGATCATGAGCGAACCACTTCAGCTCGCGGCGCAGCGAGCCCCACTACCGGACCAGCGCGCCGCCGCCGCACCCTCCACGGGCACCGCGGCCCCGGCGCCCGCCGCCGCGGCCGGGAAGAAGCCCGGCAAGGCACGGGACGCGTTCTTAGACAACGCCAAGTACCTGGCGATCGTGCTCGTCGCGATGGGACATTCCTGGGAGCCGCTGCGCGGGGACAGCCGGGCGGCGTCCGCGCTGTACATGACGGTCTACGCCTTCCACATGCCGGCGTTCATCGTCATCTCCGGCTACTTCTCGCGGTCCTTCGACGCGAGCCCGGGCCGGCTGAAGCGGCTGATCACCGGGGTGGCCGTGCCGTACGTCGTCTTCGAGGTCGCGTACACCTTCTTCAAGCGGACCGCCGGCGGCGACCCCGACTACCCGATCAGCCTGCTCGACCCCTGGTACCTGACCTGGTTCCTGATCGCGCTGTTCGTGTGGCGGCTGTCCACCCCGTTCTGGAAGGTCGTCCGCTGGCCGCTGCCGCTGGCGCTGGCCATCGCGGTCCTCGCCTCGGTCTCCCCCGACATCGGTGACGACCTGGACCTCCAGCGCGTGCTGCAGTTCCTGCCCTTCTTCGTCCTCGGGCTGTGCCTCAAGCCCGAGCACTTCCAGCTCGTGCGCCGCAAGGAAGCGCGGCTGCTGGCCGTGCCGGTCTTCGCCGCCGCGCTGCTGTTCGCCTACTGGGCGGCCCCCCGGATGAACGCCGCCTGGTTCTACCGTCGCGACAGCGCGCAGGAACTGGCGGCGCCCGGCTGGTCCGGCGCGGTCATGACCCTCGCCATGTTCGGCTGCTCGGTGATCCTCGCCGCCTGCTTCTTCGCCTGGGTCCCGGGGCGCAAGCTGTGGTTCACGGCGCTCGGTGCCGGGACCCTGTACGGGTACCTGCTGCACGGGTTCGTGGCGAAGGGGTCGCGCTTCTGGGACTGGTACGACGTCGACTGGGTGCACACGCCCTGGGGCGAGATCGTCGTCACCGTCGCCGCCATGTCCCTCATCACCGCGTTGTGCACGCCACCCGTGCAGCGCGCCTTCCGGTTCGTCATGGAGCCGAAGATGGAGTGGGCCTTCAGGAAGGACGCCTCCGAGGTCGCTCGGCGGAGGTAGTCCCGGCGAGACTCGGAACCGGTCGGTTCGGCGCATATATGCGCCGGGCCGACCGGTTTCCTTTTGTCTCCCCGCACCGCCTCAGGCAGACGCCTTTTTCCTCGGGGTCGCCTTTTTCGCCGTGGTGGCTTTTTTCGCCGCCGTGGTCTTCTTAGCCGACGTCGCCTTCTTCTTCGTTTCCGTCGTGGCCTTCTTCGCCGCTGTCGTCTTCTTAGCCGACGTCGTCTTCTTCTTCGCCGCCGCCTTCTTGCTGGTGCGGCCGGCCAGATGTGTCACCTCGGCCATCTCGCCGCCCGAGGCGCGGGCCTCCTTCGCGGCTTTCACGCTGCCTTCCAGCGCGGCCATCAGGTCGATCACCCGGCCGCCCCCGTCACCGGCCGCCGCGGGGGTCTTCTCCTGCTCGTCCCCGGAGGCCTTCGCCGCGATCATGTTCTCGACCGCTTCCCGGTAGTCGTCGTGGAGGTCGGCGAGGTCGACCTCGCCGAGGGTGTCCATCAGGGCGTCGGCCAGGTCGAGTTCGGCGTCGCGCACCGTGACCCGGGTGTCCGGCGCGACGTCCTCGGGGGCGCGGATCTCGTCCGGCCACAGCAGGCCGTGCATGGCGATGACGTCGTCGACGACGCGCAGCATGCCGAGCCGCTCCCGGCCGCGCAGGGCGAACTTGGCGATGGCGACCTTCTGGCTGCGCTTCAGGGCCTCGCGGAGCAGGGTGTACGGCTTGGCGGCGGGGACGCCGTTCGCCGACAGGTAGTAGGCCGCGTCCATCTGGAGCGGGTCGATGCGGTCGGCCGGGACGAAGGCGACGATCTCGATCGTCTTCGCGGTCGGGATCGGGAGGGAGGCCAGGTCGTCCTCGGTGATCGGGATGATCGAGCCGTCGGCGTCCTCGTACCCCTTGCCGATCTCGGCGGTCGTGACTTCCTTGTCCTCCAGCTCGCACACCTTGCGGTAGCGGATGCGGCCGCCGTCCTCCAGGTGGATCTGGCGGAAGGAGATCGCATGGTTCTCGGTGGCGTTGACCAGCTTGATGGGGATGCTGACCAGGCCGAACGAGATGGCGCCGTTCCATATGGAGCGCACGGTGTACCTCCCGTTTCGCCCGCTTTCGCAAGAAGAGTGCGGATTGTCAGGTTGTCTCAGTATGAGCGTATGACGCCCATGACAGAAGTGGAGGGGCGGCGGCTCGCGCTCAGCAATCTGGACAAGGTGCTGTACCCGGCGTCCGGGTTCACCAAGGGCGAGCTGCTGCACTACTACGCGACCACGGCCGGTGCGCTGCTCCCGCACCTGTACGACCGACCGGTCTCCTTCCTGCGCTTTCCGGACGGTCCCGGGGGCCAGCGCTTCTTCGCCAAGAACGTGCCGCCGGGCACCCCCGCCTGGGTGAAGACGGCCGAGGTGCCGCGTTCGGACGGGGACAGCGCGCGGCAGATCCTCGTCCAGGACCTGCCCACGCTGATGTGGGCGGCGAACCTGGTCACCGAGTTCCACACTCCGCAGTGGCGGGCGGACGCGCCGGGCGCCGCCGACCGGCTGGTCCTCGACCTCGATCCGGGGGCGCCCGCCGATGTCGTGCAGTGCTGCGAGGTGGCGTTGTGGCTGCGGGAGCGGCTCGCCGCGGATGGGCTGCACGCCTGCGCGAAGACGTCCGGGTCGAAGGGGCTGCATCTGCTCGTGCCGCTGGTGCCGACACCGTCCGCGCAGGTCAGCGCCTACGCGAAGGCGCTCGCGCAGGAGGCGGAGGGCGCGCTGGCGCACCTCGTCGTGCACCGCATGACGCGCAGCCTGCGGCCCGGAAAGGTGTTCGTCGACCACAGCCAGAACTCCGCGGCCAAGACGACGGCCGCGCCCTACACGCTGCGGGCCCGCGCCGAGCCGACCGTGTCCGCGCCGGTGACCTGGGACGAGGTGGCCGGTTGTGTGCGCGCCGACGACCTGGTGTTCCGCGCCGACGACATCGCGCCGCGGCTGCGCCGGTACGGGGATCTGCTCGGGCCGCTGATCAATCCGAACCGGGCCGGGCGGATTCCCCGGTGAGGCGGCCCGTGGAGGTGGCGCTGGCCGAACCGGTCGACGAGCTTCCGGCCGACGGTACGGGGGTGGCCTGGTCGTTCGAGCCGAAGTTCGACGGGCACCGGATGGTGGTGTTCCGGGACGAGGGCGGGGTGGTGCTTCAGGCACGGTCCGGGCGGACCGTGACACGGGCCTTCCCGGACCTCGTCGAGGCCGCTCTGGAGCTGCCGGCCGGGACCGTGCTCGACGGGGAGGTCGTGGTCTGGCACGGCGGACGTACCGACTTCGCCGCCGTGCAGCGACGGGCAGCCGCCGCGAGTGCCGGGCGGGCGCGGGGGCTCGCCCGTGAGCTTCCCGCGTCCTATGCCGCGTTCGACGTGCTGGGCGCGGAGGGGGTCGATCTGCGGGGGCGCGCCTACCGGGAGCGACGGGAGCGGCTGACCGCGCTGCTGGAGCCACTGGGGCCACCGCTGCAGGCCGTGCCCGCCACGACGGACCGGGGGACGGCGCTGGACTGGTACGAGGCGCTGGTCGCCACCGGGGTGGAGGGGCTGGTCGCCAAGCGGGTCGACGGGGTCTATCGCGGAGGGCGGCGGAGCTGGCTGAAGATTCGGCACAGCGACACCAAGGATGCCGTGGTCGTGGGGTTCACCGGTGCGGTAGGGGCTCCGCGGGCGCTGGTGGTCGTGGTCGCCGGGGACGGGGAGCCGGTGCTGAGCGTGCCGCTGGCCGCGGGGGTGCGGCGGGATGCCGGGCGGCGGCTGCTGGTGGGGGCGGTGAGTGGGGAGGTCGGGGTTGTCGTGGGGGTGGGAGTGGGGGACGTGCCGTATCAACTGGTGGGAGGGGAGACGGAGTTGGTGGTGGAGGTCCGGCAGGCGTCCACCCGGCACGGGGCGTTCTCGGCGGAGGTGGTTCGGTTTCGGTGATGTGGGGTGGGGCGGTGATGCGGGGGGGGGCGGGGGTGGAGGGGGCGTGTTGTCGGGTGCGGGTGCGTCGGGGCTGGTCGCGCAGTTCCCCGCGCCCCTGGAGCGTGCGCTGCGCGCTGCTCATCGTTCCCACGTGCCGGTCCAGTGGGGTTCTCGCGCAGTTCCCCGCGCCCCTGGAGCGTGCGCTGCGCGCTGCTCATCGCTTCCGCATGCCGGACCGGTGGAGTTCTCCGCGCGGCTCGCTTCAGACCCGTTGCCACGTGGCTCGGTCTCGGGCCATCGCGTGGAGGGCCTCCACGTCTGCCGGTTTGAGGAGGCCGCCGGATCGGGTGAGGGTCGGCAGGTCGGTGAGGGTCAGGACGCGTACGTCCCGTGGTGGTGTCTGCACCTCCACCGGACCCGGGTCCACCAGGACCAGCGCCGCGCGCACTTCGGCCGTCAGGGCGAAGGAGGCTCGGGAGGCGTCCGCGCGGACGCGGCGGAGCAGGGGGTGGGGGGCCGCACGGCCCGCCGCGAGCAGGGGGTCCGTGATGCGGATGCGCTGCTTGCGGGCGGGCAGGACGTGCAGGGCGAACAGGCCGCCGGGGCCGATCAGCAGGTGGTGGACGCACGCGCCGCCGGGCAGCGGCACCGAGTGCAGGACGCGCCAGCCGGCCGCTTCGAGTCCGTCGAGCACCTCGCCGACCTGCTGCTGCGCGGCGAGCGCCCTGCGGCGCGGGTCGACGCGCAGCCTGCGCGGGGGTGCGGGGTCCCGGTCGAGGGAGATCAGCAGCGCCTCACCCGGCCGGTTCGGCGCGAGGTCGTCGTCCGGGTGGAGACTGAGGCGGACCAGCTCCACCGGCGTGGGCACCGGCGGCGGTCCGACCGTGTACTGCCCGGTGACGAACGGGCCGAGCACCGCCAGCACGGCCTCCCTGCTGGACTCGCTGAGCAGGTTCACCCGGGCCGCCTCCCGGTCGTACCAGGCGACGGTCGTGCCGTCCTCCCCGTAGACGTAGAGCCGCTCCTGACCGTGTCGCCAGGTCGGAATGACGCGCAGTCCGTTCATGCCCCATCACCACCCCTCCGACCATGGGAGCAGCAAGAACGGCCGCAGGCAAGAAGCCCGCAGGACGCTCGGGGCGGTGCAAGGAGCCGGTCGCGGTCGGGTGATCCGGCGTCGCCCGACCGGCCCCGTCCCGGGCTCTTCCTGCTCAGCGCGCCGGACCGGTTGAAGTACCACCCCACGCCACCCCACCGGGTGCGTGCGGCCCGACGGGCTAATAAAAAGGACCTCCCACAGAAAAAGAACTTCCCTGACCATATGGTGTACGCGGCACGGCGGAAGCCGTGGCCGTCGCGGAAGCCGTCACCAGTACCCGAGGACGGACCGGAAGACAGGCCGGAAGACAGGCCGGAAGACAGGCCGGAAGACAGGAGCGTGGAGCGCAGTGGAGTCCTGGCGCGCCGGGCGTCGTCCGGCGGTGGCGCTCGCTCTCGCCGTACCCGCCGCCGCGCTGCTGCTGTCGGGCTGCGGCGACGCGGGCGGCCTGGAGAGCGCGGGCCCCACCCCGACGGCGGTCGGCCCGCGCGAACTGTGGCCGTCCCTGACCCCCGCCTCCGCCGCGGTCGACGACTACGGGGCGGGCGAGACCGATGTGGTCAAGGGGGTCACCGTGCCGGGCGGCGATCTGCGCCGGGTGGACCCGGTCAGCGTGATCCGCGCCCAGCGGGCCGCGGACCCGGACGCGTACAAGGACATCGAGAAGGGTCTGGCCGACTGCGGTGATCCGGGCACTCGCGGGCCCCGCTGCCCGGTCCTGCACGCCTACTTCGCCGATCTGACCGGGGACGGCAAGGACGACATGGTCGTCGGCTTCAAGGCGCCGAAGCAGCAGTTGGTGGTGCGCGTCTACATGTACGAGGGCGGCACGCTGACCCAGATCATGGACGACGAGGACGCCGTGATCAGCGTCGAGCTGGCCGGGGGCACCGTGGTCGTGCGGGCCGTCGCGGACCTGTCCGGGTACGAGTACCGGACCTCGTGGCAGTACGACGCCCATCAGAAGGCCATGCTGCCGACGCGCGACGAGATCGTGCGGACCGGGCCGCCGCAGACGCCCTCGGCGAGCCCTGCCGAAACGCCGTCCGAGACCCCGTCGGCGACCCCCTCGGCCCGCCCCTCGTCCGCCCTCTCCCCCGGCGCGTCATGACGTCCCCGGCGCGCCGGTCGTGGCTGCCCGCGTGGACCGCGTCGCTCACCTGGAAGGCGGCGGCGTTCATCACGGTGATGTGCTGCGCGCTGACCGCGCTGCTCGGGATCCTCGTGCACGTCTCGGTGACCCGGCAGACGGTGGGCGAGGCCAGGGACCGGGCGCTGTCGCGGCTCGACGAGGCCGCGAAGGCGCTCGCGGCCGGGGACCGGCTCGGGCCCGGCGCCGCGGTCGACCCGCCGGGCCTGCCCGCGCCGCTGCGCGACCTCGCGGCGCGGGGCCGGCACGGCACCATGCTCGGCCGGTCCGACACGCGCCCGGTGATGTGGGCGGCCGGTCCGGCCTCCGCCCCGCGGCCCGACCAGGCCGCGGGCGCGGGCCGCGCCCTCGCCGTCGAGGTCGACTACGAGCAGAGCGCCCGCACCATCGACGGCCTCGACAACGCCATCCTCGGCTCCTCGGTGCTGGCCATCGGCGCGACCCTGCTCGTCGGCGCGTTCGCGGTGACCCGGGTGACGCGGCGGCTGCACACCACGGCCCGGGTCGCCCGCAAGATCAGCGCGGGCGACCTGGACGCCCGCGTCAACGACCCGCGCACCAAGGATCCGCAGCGCCACCAGGACGAGGTCGCCGCCGTCGCCGGCGCGCTCGACTCGATGGCGTCCTCGCTCCAGGCCCGCATCCTCACGGAGCAGCGCTTCACCGCCGACGTCGCCCATGAGCTGCGTACACCGCTGACCGGGCTGCACGCGGCCGCCGAGCTGCTGCCGCCGGGCCGCCCCACCGAGCTGGTCCGCGACCGGGTCGCCGCGCTGCGCACGCTCACCGAGGACCTGCTGGAGATCTCCCGGCTCGACGCGCGCAGCGAGCGGGTGGAGCTGGACGCCGCCTGGCTGGGACCGGTCGCCGAGCGGGTCGTGCGCGCCTCGGGAACCGACTCCGGCCGGACCGAGGTCGTCGTCGTGCGGGACGTGTGCGTGGAGACCGACCGACGTCGCCTGGAGCGGGTGCTCGGCAACCTCGTCGGCAACGCCCACCGGCACGGCGGCCCGCCGGTGGTGCTGACCGTCGACGGGCCGGTGATCACCGTGCGGGACCACGGCGAGGGCTACCCGGACTACCTGGTGGAGCACGGCCCGCAGCGGTTCCGCACCGAGGGCGGGGCGCGCGGGCACGGGCTGGGGCTGACCATCGCGTTCGGCCAGGCCGAAGTGCTCGGCGCGCGGCTCACGTTCACGAACGCGGCGGACGGCGGGGCGCTGGCCACGCTGACGCTGCCGTACGACGAGCCCGCACCTTCCTGGGTCCGGCAGGCCGGGCCCCACTCCCCGTGACCTTTTGCGCACGTTACGTGGCGCTTTTAGTGTGAAGCACGGCTTTACACCCATTTCCGGGCACCCGCCGCACACCCTCCCCAAGGAGGCTCCATGAGCACACGGACCGCAGCCACCCGTCTCGGCATAGCCGTCGCCGCCGTCGCGACCCTGGCGGCCACCGCCTCCCCCGCCCTCGCCGCCGACGCCGGTTCCGGCAGCGGCCACCCCGTCTACAAGGGCCGGGTCACGGCCAAGAGCGGTCTGAACCTGCGCGACGCCCCGACCCGGGGCAGCCGCATCGTGCGCACCGAGCCGTACAACAAGATCGTCCCGATCTTCTGCAAGACGGGCGGCGACTCCGTCGGCGGCAACAACCTCTGGTACCTGCTGACCGACGGCACCTGGGCCTGGGGTTCGGCGAAGTACATCGCGAACATCGGCGCGGCACCCCGTTGGTGCTGACATATCCAGATATCACCGGTGAACTTGCTAGGTTCCGGTCATGACCGGATCAACGGGTTCATCGGGACCGGTGGCCGCCGCGGCCACCTCCACGGTTCCGGCCGTGCGCGTCCCCCGGCGCCGGGGGACCGAACTCGTCCTGATCGTGCTCGCCGTGCTCCTCAGCGTCTACGGCTACTGCGACGTGGGGCTCGCCAGGAACGGAACCGTTCCGCCCGGCGCCGCCGGTTACGGCGCCGGGCTCGGGGTGCTCGCACTCCTCGCCCACTGCGCGGTCCGCTTCCGCGCCCCGTACGCCGATCCGCTGCTGCTGCCGATCGCCGTGCTCCTCAACGGGCTCGGGCTCGTCCTGATCTACCGGCTCGACCTGGAGACCCCGGACTCGGACGCAGCCCCCACCCAGCTGGTCTGGTCGACGCTCGGCATCGGCCTGTTCATCGTCTTCGTGGTCTTCCTGCGCCACCACCGCGTCCTGCAGCGGTACGCATACCTGTCGGTGGTCGCGGCGCTGATCCTGATGATCCTGCCGATCTTCTTCCCCGCCGTGAACGGCGCCCGGATCTGGATCCAGATCGGCGGCTTCTCCATCCAGCCGGGCGAGTTCGCCAAGATCCTGCTCGCGGTCTTCTTCGCCAGCTACCTCGCGGCCAACCGCAACGCCCTGCGCTACACCGGCAAGAAGGTGTGGCGCTTCCAGTTCCCCACCATGCGGGTGTTCGCGCCGATCCTCGTGATCTGGCTGCTGAGCGTCGGGGTGCTGGTCCTGGAGACCGACCTCGGCACGTCCCTGCTCTTCTTCGGGCTCTTCATCGTGATGCTCTACGTGGCCACGGGCCGCGGGAGCTGGATCGCCATCGGGCTGGTGCTCGCCGCCGCGGGCGCGGTCCTCGTCGGATCGTTCGAGCCGCACGTGCACAGTCGCGTCGAGGACTGGCTGAACCCTTTCGCCTCCATCGACGCGGGCCTGGGCGCGGGACAGCTCGCCCAGTCGCTGTTCGCGTTCGCCTGGGGCGGGATGCTCGGCACCGGGCTCGGCATGGGCCACTCCATCCTCATCGGCTTCGCCGCCAAGTCGGACTTCATCCTGGCGACGGCGGGCGAGGAGCTGGGCCTGGCCGGACTGACCGCGATCTTCCTGCTGTACGCGCTGCTCGTGGAGCGGGGCTACCGGGCCGGGCTCGCGCTGCGCGACCCGTTCGGCCGACTGCTCGCGGTCGGGCTCGCCTCGATCGTCGCGCTCCAGGTGTTCGTCATCGCGGGCGGTGTGATGGGGCTGATCCCGCTGACCGGCATGGCGATGCCGTTCCTCGCGCAGGGCGGCTCGTCCCTCGTCACCAACTGGGTCATCGTCGCGATCCTCGTACGGATCAGTGACTCGGCGCGTGGCTCGCTGCTCCCCGAGGGCGCTTCGGAGGCCGGCCCGTGACCAAGTACATCCGCCGCGCGTCCGTCTTCTGCTTCGTGCTGCTGGTCGCGCTGCTGCTGAACGCGGCCCGGGTCCAGGTCTTCGAGTCGCCGTCGCTGGACGACAACCCGGCCAACCGGCGCGAGACCATCCAGCGCTACGACCAGCCGCGCGGCGACATCCTCGTACAGGGCAAGCCGGTCACCGGCTCGCGGGACACCGGCGGGACGTACAAGTACGAGCGAACCTACAAGCACGGGCCGATGTACGCGCCGGTCACCGGGTACGCCTCGCAGACGTACGGCACGACGTTCGTGGAGAGCGCCGAGGACGACGTCCTCTCCGGCACCGACGCGATGCTGTCGACGGTCCCCTTCTGGAACGAGATCTCGCGCTTCCAGAATCCCGGCGGCGATGTCGAGACGACGATCAACGCGGCCGCGCAGAAGGCCGCCTACGACGGGCTCGGCGGCAAGAAGGGCGCCGTCGCGGCGATCGACCCGGCGACCGGGAAGATCCTCGCCCTCGTCTCCACCCCCTCGTACGACCCGGGGAACATCGCGGGCACCGGCCAGTCCGACGTGAGCGCCTGGAACAGCCTGAACGCGTCGTCCAGCCGGCCGATGCTGAACCGGGCGATCCGCGAGACCTATCCGCCGGGCTCGACGTTCAAGGTGGTCACGGCCGCGGCGGTGCTGGAGAACGGCATCGTCGACGGGACCGGCACGGCGACCGACACCCCGTCCCCGTACACCCTGCCGGGCACCACCACCCAGCTGACGAACGAGTCCTCGTCCGACGCCTGTGAGAACGCCACGCTGGAGTACGCGATGGCGGCCTCCTGCAACACCGTGTTCGCCAACCTCGGGGTGAAGGTCGGGCTCTCCGGCATGGTGAAGATGGCGCAGAACTTCGGGTTCAACGACACCCGGATGCGGATCCCGATGACCGCCGCCAAGTCGAACTTCGACACGGACATGGACAAGGCGCAGCTCGCGCTCTCCTCCATCGGACAGTTCGACACGGCGGCCACCCCGCTGCAGATGGCGATGGTGTCGGCGGCCGTCGCGAACGGCGGGACGCTGATGCAGCCGCACCTGGTGGAGAAGACGACGAAGCAGAACGGCACGACGGTGTCGACCACCGACAACAAGAGCTACCAGCAGGTCATGTCGGCCTACACCGCGACGCAGCTCCAGCAGCTGATGGTCGACGTCGTCACCAAGGGCACGGGCACCAACGCGCAGATCCCGGGCGTGACGGTCGGCGGCAAGACCGGCACCGCGCAGAACGGCGTGAACAACGAGGGCGTGCCGTACGCGTGGTTCATCTCCTACGCGCAGGGGCCCGACGCCTCCACCCCGCAGGTCGCGGTCGCCGTGGTGGTCGAGGACGCGTCGGCGAACCGGGCGGACATCAGCGGCGGCGGCAGCGCGGCCCCCATCGCCCGCTCGGTGATGGAGGCCGTGCTCGACACGTCGGCCGGGTGACGGCGCCGCCCACGCCCGTACGCCACGGGGCTCGGTCAGCCCACCGGCTGCCTGATCTCCTCGCGGATCTTCGCGGCCGTCTCGGCGGCGGCGTCCAGGTCGACGTGTTGCGGGTTCTTGGTCGCCGTCTCCGCGGTGACCTCGCCGATGGAGGCGCCGGTGTTGCCGTCGACCCAGGCGCACATCGGCATGGTGATCTTCGTGACGCCGCTGCTCTGGGTCAGCACCTCGCAGGTGATGGTGACGTCGGTGCCCGCCGGGTGGAAGTCCTTCGGGGGGACGGCGACGGTGGCGTTGTCGGACTCCGCGGCGCCCTTCATCATGTTTTCGCGCGCGTCGTCGGTGTTCTTGAACCGGCCATACATGCCGGAGATGACGAGCACGCCCTCGTTCTGGTCGCCGCCGAGCGCGTACTGGCCGATGGCGGCCTTGGTGTCCCGCGCGTCCCAGGCTCCGTCGGCCTCGTCCTCAAGGGCCTGGCCCTTGGAGGCGGACAGGTCCTGCACCAGCTCGTACTTCTCGTCGAGCACCTTCTTCGGCAGCGTCAGCCGGTACTCGGCCTCGGGGAAGCCGGCGTCGGACTTCAGGCCGATGTACGCGAGCGCGCCCAGGCCGAGCGCGCCCACGACGATGACGCCGGCCACGATCCCGATGATCATCCCGACGCGGCGTTTCGGCGGCGGCGGGGGCGCACCCCATTGCGGGGCGCCCGGGTACTGCTGCTGCGGGAAGCCCGGGTAGGCGGGCGGCTGCTGGCCGTACGGGGGCTGCGGCTGGCCGTAGGGGGGCTGCGGCTGACCGTAGGGGCCGGGCTGCTGACCGTACGGGTTCGGGTTCGGCTGCTGCGAGGGCGGTGGTGGCGTGGACACGCCCGAACGCTACTCCATCCGGAGGACACGGGACGGTCGCGCGACGGAGGTCAGCCCGCCTCCCCGGAGCGGATCGCCGCCTCCACCTCGGAGACCCGCGCCTGTTCCTCGGCCGCGAAGCGCTCCGCGTCCAGCTTCTCCGCGATCTCCTCGTCCTGCGCCATCAGCAGATCGAGGTTGGAGTCGCCCATCTCGAAGACGCCCATGTCCACGTACGCCTGCTGGAGGCGCTTGCCCCACAGGCCGATGTCCTTGACGCACGGCACGATCCGGGAGAAGAGCAACTGCCGGAACATGGCGAGGAACTCGGACTCCTCGCTGTACTGCTCGGCCTGCGCCTTCGGGATGCCGAAGTTCTCCAGGACCTCGACCCCGCGCAGCCGGTCGCGCATCAGGTAGCAGCCCTCGATGACGAACTCCTCGCGCTCACGCAGCTCGGCATCGGTGAGCTGCCGGTAGTAGTCGCGCAGCGCCATCCGCCCGAAGGCGACGTGCCGGGCCTCGTCCTGCATGACGTAGGCGAGGATCTGCTTCGGCAGCGGCTTGTCGGTGGTGTCGCGGATCAGCCCGAACGCGGCGAGGGCGAGTCCCTCGATCAGGACCTGCATCCCCAGGTACGGCATGTCCCAGCGGGAGTCGCGCAGGGTGTCGCCGAGCAGCGCCTGGAGGTTGTCGTTGATGGGGTAGAGCATCCCCATCTTCTCGTGCAGGAAGCGGCCGTAGATCTCGGCGTGCCGTGCCTCGTCCATGGTCTGGGTCGCCGAGTAGAACTTGGCGTCGAGGTCGGGGACCGACTCGACGATGCGCGCCGCGCACACCATCGCGCCCTGCTCCCCGTGCAGGAACTGGCTGAACTGCCAGGAGGCGTAGTGCTTGCGCAGTTCCCCCTTGTCCTTGTCGGTCATCTTGGCCCAGTACGGCGTGCCGTACAGGGACATCGACTCGTCAGGGGTACCGAGGGGGTCGTGGGGATCGACCTCCAGGTCCCAGTCGATGCGTCTGGCACCGTCCCACTGCTTGTCCTTGCCCTTCTGGTACAGGGCCAGCAGGCGGTCGCGCCCGTCGTCGTATTCCCAGCTGAGGCGGGCCGAACTGGCCGATGGAACCTGCCAGTTGGACTCACCCACGGCCTCGGTGTACAGCTCATGGGTCGACATACCGGCAGGCTCACACGGTGGTAGACGCGCGGTCAACAAGTCGTGCGCAAGGGATTGACGCTCTTACTGACACGCAGTCTCATAAGTGGGACGGACTGATGTGACAGCCGGTAACTCACCGGCAGGGATGGGGAGTCAGCGATGACCACCGTGACTGATGCCGACGCGCTCGAAGGGCTGCGGGACGCGCTCGGTCTGCTCAAGGACCGGGAGCAGGTGGCCGAGCGGCTGCTCGACTCGTCCGCCAAGCACTCCTTCGACCCGGACAAGGAGCTGGACTGGGACGCGCCGTTCGAGGACGGCAAGTGGTTCTGGCCGCCGGAGCTGGTCTCGCTGTACGGCACCCCGCTGTGGAAGAGGATGAGCGAGGAGCAACGGATCGATCTGTCCCGGCACGAGGCGGCGGCGCTCGCCTCGCTCGGCATCTGGTTCGAGCTGATCCTGATGCAGCTGCTCGTCCGGCACGTCTACGACAAGGCGGCGACGAGCGCGCACGTCCGGTACGCGCTCACCGAGATCGAGGACGAGTGCCGGCACTCGAAGATGTTCGCGCGGCTGATCACGCGCGGCGGGACCCCGCACTACCCGGTGGCCCGCGTCCACCACAACCTCGGCCGGCTGTTCAAGACGATCTCGACGACGCCGGGTTCGTTCACGGCGACGCTGCTCGGCGAGGAGATCCTCGACTGGATGCAGCGGCTGACGTTCCCGGACGAGCGGGTGCAGACGCTGGTCCGGGGCGTGACCCGCATCCACGTCGTCGAGGAGGCGCGGCACGTGCGGTACGCGCGTGAGGAGCTGCGGCGCCAGATGGTGACGGCGCCGCGGTGGTCGCAGGAGTTCACCCGGCTCACCTCCGGCGAGTTCGCGCGCGTCTTCTCCGTCGCCTTCATCAATCCCGCCGTCTACACGAACGTGGGGCTGGACCAGAAGGAGGCCATGGCCCAGGTCAAGGCGTCGGGGCACCGCCGGGAGATCATGCAGACCGGTGCGAAGCGGCTCACCGACTTCCTGGACGACATCGGCGTCCTGCGCGGTCCCGGGCGTCAGCTGTGGCGCGCCTCCGGACTGCTGGCGTGAGCCCGGTGCGGCGTCGAGTGCCGGTCCGGTGGGGGCTGGTCGCGGGGTGTCGGTCGGCTGACGGCCGGTGGCCGCTTCTCGCCCCACCGGCCCGCGGACGAACGAGCCGAGCCAGGGGCACCCTCGTCCCGCTACGCTGCGCAGCATGACGTCGGCAACCGGTACGCCCGCCTACCGACGGCTCAGTGTCGAGGAGCGGCGGGCGCAACTCCTCGAAGCAGCGCTGTCGTTGTTCGCGCACCGGGCACCCGAGGAGGTCTCCCTCGACGACGTGGCGGAGGCCGCCGGCGTGTCCCGCCCGCTGGTGTACCGCTACTTCCCGGGCGGCAAGCAGCAGCTCTACGAGGCCGCGCTGCGCTCCGCCGCGGACGTGCTGGAGCAGTGCTTCGCGGAGCCCGCCGAGGGCCCCCTGACGACCCGGCTCGCGCGGGCGCTCGACCGCTATCTCGCCTTCGTCGACCTGCACGACATGGGGTTCGCCGCGCTGCTCCAGGGCGGCAGCGTCGTGGAGACCTCGCGGACGACGGCGATCGTCGACGGGGTGCGGCGGGCCGCGGCCGAGCACATCCTCAGCCATCTCGCGGTCGCCGTGCCCGGCGCCCGGCTGCGGATGACGGTCCGGATGTGGATCACGGCGGTCGAGGCGGCCTCGCTCATCTGGCTCGACGAGGGCAAGGAGCCACCGCTGGACGATCTGCGCGACGGACTCGTCGACCAGTTCATGGCGGTCCTCGCCGCGACCGCGGGCCGCGACCCGCAGACCGCCTACGTGGTGCGCCACGCGCTCGCCCTGGAGACCCCGGAGGGACCGGTCGGCGAGCTGGCGCGGCGGATGCTGCCCGTGGTGAGCGACGCGGCCCATCTGCTGTGACCGGCCGGGGCGTGCGTCACCGGGCCGTGCGTTACTGGTAGGCGTGAAGAGCGAAGACATCCCCTTTGTCGGCGGCCCCCTCGACGGGCGCAGCCTGCCGGTGCTGGTCACGGCCACCGGCAATCCGCCCAAGGTGTACCGGGTGCCGGTGCCGGACCCGGACGGCGGGCCCGACACCGTCCTCGTGTACGTGCGCGAGCCCGTGCCCGACGGGCGGGCGGTGCGCCTGGTGCAGAAGTGGCGGTACGCGTTCGCGCCGGACGGGAAGGTGGAGCGCTCCGTGAAGTGGCCCTGGACGAAGAAGGCTGAGAAGGCTGAGAAGCCGCAGGATCCGGCGTAAAGGCGGCTCGCCGGGCGCCCCCTCAAGGGATGGCGTAGTTGCGCCGAACCGCGCAGCCCTCCGGGCGGACGAGGTGACTGTCTGTTGATGATCGCGGTGCGGGCAGGCACCGGGGCTGCCCGCACCGGAGGTGACATGGTGTCAGGCAGTGTGGTGCGGTGGGTGTGCACGGCGGCCGTCGCGGGGGCGCTGCTGTCCCCCTCCGCCGCGGGAGCGGTGCCCGCCCCCGACGGAGGCCGGTCCGTGGCCGAGCTCCTGACGGACCTTCAGGGTCTGTACCAGCAGGCCGAGGAGGCCACCGAGACGTACAACGCGACGGCCGAGCAGCTCAAGGAGCGCCGCAGGGCCGCCGACGACCTGTCCGGCAAGCTGGCCGCGGCGCGCGGCGCGCTGTACAGCAGCCGGGTGGCGGCGGGGCGTCTGGCCCGCCAGCAGTACCAGGGCAGCAGCGAGATCTCCCCGTACGTACGGCTGCTGCTGGCCCGCGATCCCGAGCACGCCATCGACCAGGGGCACGTGCTGCGGCGGGCCGCGCGCGAGCAGGAGGCGACCGTCGACCGGCTCGTGGGCAGCGAGAAGAAGGCCGACGCGGTGGCGACGAAGGCGCGGGCCGCGCTGGACGAGCAGCTGCAGCTCGCCGCCCGGCAGAAGAAGGAGCGGGACGCGGTGCAGGCCCGGCTGAAGGAGGTCGAGGAGCTGCTCGCGTCGCTGACGGCCGACCAGCTCGGCGAGCTGGCCCGGCTGGAGGACGCCGGGACGGCGGACGCGCAGCGGACGTTCATGGCCTCGGGGGCGCTCAGCTCGGTGGGCCGCTCGCCGTCGAAGGCCGGGGAGGCCGCGCTCGCCTACGCCGTCCGGCAGATCGGGAAGCCGTACGTGTGGGGCGCGGAGGGCCCGGCCTCGTACGACTGCTCCGGGCTCACCTCGCAGGCGTGGGCGCACGCGGGGCGGCCGGTCCCGCGCACCTCGCAGGAGCAGTGGGCGACGCTGCCGAAGGTGCCGCTGTCCGAGCTGCGGCCCGGGGACCTGGTCGTGTACTTCCCGAAGGCGACGCATGTGGCGATGTATCTCGGCGACGGGATGGTGGTGCAGGCGCCGCGGCCCGGGGCGAAGGTGAAGGTCTCCCCCATCGCCGCGAATCCGCTGCTCGGGGCGGTGCGGCCGGATCCGGGGGCCGGTGCGATGACCGGGTACCGGGCGCCGGAGCTGCCGCCGGACGCGATGTCGGGCGGTGACGCGGGGTACGGCGCGGCCGGGGCCCCGTCCTCGGACGGCTCGTCCTCGGACGGCTAGGGCGTGGTTGTCGGCAGGAGGCTGGATGGCTTGCGACGGCTTCCGGCGAGAAAGGTCCGCCTCATAGGATCCTGAGCCCAGGCAGACCGCAGGCTGAACGGATTCGCCCTTTCTTCGTGCGCCTGACTCCGAACGGTGACGCCGGGCCGCCTCCGGGCTGCTTCACCGGCCCTTGTCCTGGAGTTTCTGGGCCCGGAGTTCACCGAGATCAGCGCCTCCGGCCGTCGGTGGGACGCGAAGTCGGTCCTCACGGGGACAAGTTCGGGATCCGCGTCGTCTCCGTCACCGGTCGAGGTCAACGAGATGTCCGGGGCCGTTCTCGGCACCGGCATCGTTCACTTGACGTTTTTCGCCGACGTGGGCGGCACGCATGCGCCGAGAACTCCACCAGCCCCAGACCGTGTGGCCGACCAGTGCGACCGCAACGGCAACGGACGCGAACCGGATGGTGGTCCAGGTAGCCAGGACGGCCTGGCTCGGTCCGTGCGACTCCATCTCCAGACGCATGGAGGTCTCGTAGAAGGCCACGAGAGGAATGAGCAGCCGGAAGAACAGGCCGCCGATGCCCTGCACCCGTGCGAAGTTCCCCACGAGCCCGACAGGTGCTCCGAACAGGAAGGCCAGCACTCCCCAGAGGGCGACCCCGGATGATCCCGCACCCGCGGAATCCAGTCCGTCCAGGGAGGCCAGGCTCCCCTTGGTCGAGTAGTAGGTCACGACACCGATAGCCAGTCCCAGGGGAGCGAGAACCACCGATTCGATTTTGGATCGGCGGAAATACCCCACCAGAAACGCGTAACAGGCCCATGGCCACCCGCCGGTGAAAACGGCACCCACGACCGCGCCCGGACTGCCGCCCGCATGTTCGGCGACGGGCCCCAGCAGGCCGAGCACCAGGCCAAGTGCGATCGGCACCGCGAACGACGCAGCCCGCGCAACCCAAAAATTCACTTCTCCCCTTCCGGCCCTAATATGATATCGCTCCGGGCTCGCGCGAGCCCGGAGTAATATCACACCCGAGGGAGGTCAGCCCTCATCTGGGCGAACACAATTACGAGACATTGTCGTAATACGCATAGCAGGTCCATCCCGCACCTTGCGTCGAGTTGGCGTAGGAAGTCTTCCCCGCCGCCGTCGTGCCACTATTGTGGTTGACGTCCTGGACCCTGACCGTCGACCTGTGCTTCACATCCGCGATGTAATTCGAGTAGCACTTCTTTCCAGCCGATACCAGGTCGTATCCATAGCACCACTTGCCATGAGTCACGGTCTTGCAGGTATTCGCCCTCGGCTGTACGCCAGAATCTGCGATTTCCAGCTTCACCACGCCCCACTCGGAGGGGTCACCCAGATCCGCAGGCGGGTTGACGCCGTCACCTCTCTCATGGATGACAGGCTGTCCAGGTATGAGATCGTCTCCGGCCTCAATCACCGAATTACCGGTGAGGGTTCCACCCTGAGGGGCATAGGCGACCGCCGGAGCGGCAAAGCTGGATACCGCGAGCGCAGCACCCGAGATACCGAAAAGAATTGACTTCCCGAACTTGTTCACTTTACCCCTTCTCCGATCCCCGCTATCGAGGGTTCGAATGGATCTTCCAATAGGGCAAAGCTGCGGTCAAGGCTTGGCTGATTTACGACCCCAACTCGGCTTGAAATCGGGCCGGCCGTTGAACCTGCCGAATGAAAGGAAAGCTCCCGACTCGCCGCCTCGAGTTCGTGTCGCCTTCTCGCGACCGCTCTTCGCATGGCTCCGTGCCGGCGCTGTCTCGTAGACGTCGTGGGGCGGGGCGGCAGGACACCGTCCATGGTCGCGGCGTGTCGGCCCCGCAGGGCGAGGCCGGTGGGTGGCGAGGCGTGGTGGCGCCACCCACCGGGGTGTGGTGGCGCCGGGGAGTTCGCAGGTCGGCGGCTTGTCAGGCGCCAGTGACCGACGACAGGTAGGCGTTCGTCTTCTCCGGCTCGTAGAAGAAGTTCTCGAAGTCCGCCGGGTTGTTGAAGCCGTTCGCGAAGCGGTCGGCGACGGGCTGGAGCTGGCCGGCCGCGCCGATCAGGTTGAGGACGTGCTCCGGCGGGGCCTGGAGCATGGTGTTCGTCCACTTGGTGACGTGCTGGGCGGTGTCCCAGTAGCGGTCGAACGTGGACTGCATCCACTCCTCGTCGAACGGCTTGTCGCCGTGCTCGACGATGGAGGCGAGGTACGCGGCCGCGCACTTGGAGGCCGAGTTGGAGCCCTGGCCGGTGATCGGGTCGTTGGCGACGACCACGTCGGCGACGCCGAGGACCGCGCCGCCCGAGGGGAGGCGGCCGATCGGGTTGCGCACGGTCGGGGCGTAGCGGCCGGCGAGCGTGCCGTTGGCGTCGGTCAGCTCGACCTTGGTGGCGCGCGCGTACTCCCAGGGCGTGAACTTCTCCATCAGCTCCAGCGTGAGCGCCAGGTGCTCGGAGGGGTCCTTGACGCCCTTGAACGCGTCCAGCGGGCCGCCGGGGATGCCCTCCCAGAAGAGGATGTCGGCGCGGCCCGACGTGGTGAGCGTCGGCATGACGAACAGCTCGCCGACGCCGGGGACCAGGTTGCAGCGGACCGCTTCGAAGTCCGGGTGCTCGGGGCGCGGGCCCATGCCGTGGACGTAGGCGACGGCGAGCGCGCGCTGCGGCTCGGTGTACGGGGAGCGCTCGGCGTCGCGGCCGAACATCGAGACCAGCTCGCCCTTGCCGGCCGAGACCAGCACCAGGTCGTAGGTGCGGGAGAAGTAGTCCAGGTCGGAGACGGCCGCGCCGTGGATGACGAGCTGACCGCCGCGCTGGGCGAACGTCTCCATCCAGCCGGCCATCTTCACGCGCTGGTCGATCGACTGGGCGTAGCCGTCCAGCTTGCCGACCCAGTCGATGGCGCGCTGGGTGGGGCCCGGGTCGTGCGAGCCGGGGGCGGCGACGGAGACGCCGAGGCCCTCGATCTTCGGGGCCTGGGTCTCCCAGAAGTTGAGCTGGAGATCGCGCTCGTGCTGCAGCGCGGTGTGGAACATGCACTGCGTCGACATGACCCGGCCGGAGCGGATCTCGTCGGCGGTGCGGTTGGACATCAGCGTGACCTCGTAGCCCTGGGTCTGGAGGCCGAGGGCGAGCTGGAGACCGGACTGGCCGGCTCCGACGACGAGTATCTTCCGTGACATGGGGTGCCTCTAACTGGGTTACGGGTAAGGAGTTACGCGGGGGTGGCGTCGAGGGCGTGGCCGACCAGGGAGAGCAGCGTCTCGATCACCGCGATCCGGCGGCGCGCGTCCATGATCAGGACCGGTACGTGCGGGGGCACGGTCAGCGCCTCGCGGACGTCGGCCTCCTCGAACTCCTCTGATCCGTCGAAGTGGTTGACCGCGACGACGTACGGCAGTCCGCAGCTCTCGAAGTAGTCGAGGGCCGGGAAGCAGTCCGAGAGGCGGCGGGTGTCGGCCAGGACCACGGCGCCTATCGCGCCGCGCACCAGGTCGTCCCACATGAACCAGAACCGCTGCTGGCCCGGTGTGCCGAAGAGGTACAGCACCAGGTCGTCGTCGAGCGTGATGCGGCCGAAGTCCATGGCGACCGTGGTGGTCGTCTTGTCCGGCGTCGCCGTCAGATCGTCGGTCCCCTCGCTCGCCTGGGTCATCAGCGCCTCCGTCTGGAGGGGCTGGATCTCCGAGACGGCGGTGACCATCGTCGTCTTGCCGACACCGAAGCCGCCCGCGATCACGATCTTCGTCGCGATGGGGGCCCGGGTTCGGTCCGTCTGCCAAGCCTGCACCTGCTCCTCGTCGTCGAGGAGTTCAGAGACGGCGGAGTCCACTCAGCACCCTTTCGAGCAGCGCGCGGTCCGGCTGTCCCGGGCCGTGACCGGTTCCGTACACACGGATCTTTCCCTGGTCGGCGAGGTCGCTCAGCAGTACGCGGACCACGCCCAGGGGCATCTTGAGGAGCGCGGCGATCTCGGCGACCGTGCGCATGCGGCGGCACAGTTCGACGATGGCGCGCATTTCCGGCATCACTCCCGCGAGCGTGCCCTTGCCCAGTTCGAGCCGCTCGTCGGGGGCCTCCAGCGCGGCCACGAAGGTCTCCACGAGGAGGACGTGACCGAAGCGGGTGCGGCCGCCGGTGAGCGAGTAGGGCCGGACGCGGGCGGGTCTGCGGTCGCCGCCGCGCTTGGGGAGTTTGTTCGGGGTCGAGCTCGTACTGCCGGGGGTCATCGGGTGCTCTCCATCGACTGGCGCAGCTCGCTGCGGAGTTCGGGCGTCAGGACGTGCCCGGCACGTCCGACGAAGAGCGCCATGTGGTACGCGATGACGCTCATGTCGCAGTCCGGGGTGGCGTGCACGCCCAGCAGCGAACCGTCGCTGATGGACATCACGAAGAGGCTGCCCTCCTCCATGGCGACCATGGTCTGCTTGACGCCTCCGCCGTCCATCAGCTTGGCGGCGCCGATGGTGAGGCTGCCGACGCCGGAGACGATCGTGGCCAGGTCGGCGCTGGAGCCCTTGGGGCCGCCGCTGTGCTCGCTGGGGGTCTCGGTGTTCCTTCCCGGGTCGGAGGAGAGCAGGAGCAGCCCGTCGGACGAGACGACCGCGACGGAGAGCAGCCCTGGCACCTCCTCGACCAGGTTCGTCAGCAGCCAGTGCAGATTGCGTGCTTCGCTACTCAGTGCAGAGTTGTTGAGTGCAGGGGTGGGCGCAGTCAACTGCTTGCCTCCTCGGCTGTGTCCCCCTTGGCTTCTCCAATACGTGCTGTGGTGTTCCCGGTGGCACCCGTGTCATCGGCGTCAGCGGTGTCACCGATCTCGGCCGCCACGTCGCGCCGCCCCTCCTGGGCGCCCCGGTGGAAACCGCCCAGCCTGCGGCGCAGCGCGTCCGCGTCGACGGAGCCGGTGCGCGGCTTCGGAGCGGCGGCGGGGGCGGCGATCTTCGGGGTGCGCTTGGGCAGGCCCTTGTCCGTGAGGCGCTCGCGGCTCTCGGTGCGCTGCGCGGGGACCTCTTCGCTCCGGGCGCTCGCGTCGGGCGTGCGCTCGTGGGCGTCGGGCTCCGGCTCGCGCGCGGGCAGCGTGCGGGGGCGGACGGGCAGGCCGGGGCCCGCGGCGGGCGGTGCGGGGCGCTCGGCCGGCGGCTCCGCTTCCGGCTCGGGCTCCGGCGTCGGCTCCTCGTCGGCCGGCGGGACCGGCGCGATGAGCTCCATCGTGGTCTCGGCGGCGCTCTCGGCCGGGGGCCCGGGGACGACCGGGTCGGTGTCGGTCTCGGTCTCCGCCACCCGCACCGCCTCCTCGGCGGCCTCGATCAGCGGGTCGGCGCCGGTGTCGGTGTCGGGCTCGGCGAGCGAACGGCCGGACAGGACATTGGAGTTGGCCTCCGCCTCGGAGCCGGGCAGATGCACGGCGGGCGCGCCGCCGGGCACCAGGGCGGGCGGCGGCACCGACGCGGTGGGGGCGGCGGCGAGCAGGGTGGTGGGCAGGACGGCGACGGCGGCGATGCCGCCCTGCTTCTGGTCCCGCAGCCGGACCCGTACGCCGTGCCGCGCCGCGAGCCGCGCGACGACGTACAGGCCGAGCCCGAGTCCGTCGGTGTCCTCCGGGTCGTGGCCCTGCTCGGGGGTGAAGGCGGCGAGCCGGGCGTTCAGCTCGCGCATCCGGTCCTCGGCCATGCCGATGCCCTCGTCCTGGACGGAGAGCATCACCTCGCCGTTCTCCAGGAGCCAGCCGGAGACCTCGACCGAGGCGTCCGGCGGCGAGAACGAGGTCGCGTTCTCCAGGAGTTCGGCGAGCAGGTGGCTGAGGTCGTCGGCGGCGAACCCGGCGATGTGCGCGTGCGGCGGCAGCGCGGCGATGCGCACGCGCTCGTACCGCTCGATCTCGGAGACGGCGGCGCGGGCGACGTCGACGAGCGGCACGCTGCCCGCGTGGCTCTGACCGTGGTCGGCACCGGCCAGGACCAGCAGGTTCTCGCTGTGGCGGCGCATGACCGTGGCGAAGTGGTCCAGCTTGAAGAGCGTGCCGAGCCGCTCGGGGTCCTGCTCGCGCTCCTCCAGGCCCTCGATGACGCCGAGCTGGCGCTCCACGAGGCCGAGGGTGCGCAGGGCGAGGTTGACGAACGTGCCGTGTATGGCGCCCCGGGCGCGCTCCACCTGGACGGCGGCGTCGGCCAGTTCGGCGCGCAGCCGGTCCCGGTCGTCGGCCATCCGCTGGCGCTCGCCGATCAGGTGCCTGCGGTCGGACTCCAGGGTGGTGAGCCGCTCGTGGAGGGCGACGGCGTGGGCGTGCAGCGCGTTGACCGAGCGGACGACCTGGGCGAACTCGTCGTTGCGCCCGGTGAACTTCACGGGCTCCTCGGTCGCGGGCGACTCGGCCACCCGGGCGGAGCCGATGCGCAGTGCGGCGAGCGGCCGGGTCAGCGAGCGGGCCGTGCCCATGCCGACGCCGACGGCCGCGAGCAGCAGGACGCCGACGAGCGCTATCCGGATCTCCAGGGCGGTCACGTCGTCGTCGCGGAGCTGCTCCAGGCGCTTGAGCCGCTGGTCGCCGAGGGCGGACTCAGCGCCGCGCATCAGGTCGACGCGCGAGGTCAGCGCGGCGTCGACGCTCTTCTCGCTGTAGCCGAGTTCGGTGTCGGACAGCGTCGGGGCGTCGGTCAGCTGCTCCAGGTACTTCTCGGCGCGGGCGGCGTCCGGGCCGGTGACCGTCGAGTCGTACGCGTCCACGGTGGCGCCCGGCGCGGACTCGCGGAAGGCGTCGAGGGCGGCCTGCTCGCCGACCCGCGCCTGCATCGCGGCGGCGGTGAGGGCGTCGCGCTGCTTGCTGTCGGAGGCGGAGGACGACTGGCTGGTGACGGTCTTCGGCAGCCCGGTGACGGGGTCGATGACCGTGGTGGTGGTCGAGGTGCTCGGCACGGAGTACGCGGCGAGCAGCAGCCCGCGCGCGGCCGACGCCTGGTCGACGGCGCGGTCCAGGTCGGCGAGGGCCCGGGCGCCGTGGCCGGCCCGCACCGGGATGCTCTCGGCCAGCTCCTCGGCCTGCCGGTGCAGTTCGGTGATGGCGTCGGAGTACGACGTGTGTGCCTGGAGCGCGGTGTCCTTGCCGGTGAGGGCGGCACGGCGGACGGCCGCGACGTCGCCGAGGGCGGCCTTCAGGGAGCCGGGGGCGTCGGTGCGCAGCTCCTCGACCTGGCGGTCGACGCGGGCGCTGCGGCCCTCGCTCAGGCCCTTGCCCTTGGGGCGTCCGGCGGCGATGTAGGCGGTGACCTCGTCCCGCTCGTCGGCCAGCGCGTGCGACAGGGCGAGGGCCTGCTGGGTGCGGGCGGCGTCGTCGACGAGTTCCTGGGTCTGCCCCACCTGGGAGGAGGCGGCGAGCACCGCGGGGGCGCCCGCTCCGGCGACGGCCGCGGCGACGACGGCGACCGCGATGATCAGCCGGTTGCGCACGCGCTTGCGCTTGCCCGTGGGGGCCGGAGGAGGCGTGGGAGCCGGCGCGGACGCCTTGGGCGGGGCACTGGGGGTCGCGGAGGCCGCAGAGACTTCGGAGGCTGCGGAGCCTTCAGATGACTGCGTCCCCTGAGGCGACGGGCTGCTTCCGGACACCCCCGCGCCGTCCGGCTGCGCCAGCCCCTGGGACCCGTTACCGCCGGAGGTGTTCCGCACTGATGCTCGCATTCCTGACTCGTCCTACCCGTGGGTCCGGATGACGATTCGTCACCACATGGGCCCTTCTGGCATGGCTCCCGACCATTCCAGCGCCGGTGGGCAGGGGGCGCACATCACCTCGCCCGCCACCCGAAGGAGTGAACCCCGAACGGAAGTTGGCGGGCAAGTTCCCACGGCACAGTCACCACCTTTTCACAGCGCGCCGGTTGGACGTCCTTCACGGGCTTTGGCAAGATGCCCCGCCGGTGATCGACGGAGTTGATCATTCCTCCCCAAACCCGACGGCTGACCTGCTATGACGGGCCGAGCGGCCGATGTCCGCCGCGTCTGTGAAGAGCTCGTGCAGACTGGCCCGATGCGCATCGAACTGACCAGCGAGCCCGGTGACGTCGCCCGCCCGAACGAGGACTACACATCAGTAGCGCTTCCGGCCTCCGGGCAGGGCGGATCCCTCGTCGTCCTGGACGGTGTCACTCCCCCGCCGGCCGACGACGGCTGTCTGCATTCCGTCCCCTGGTTCACCGCCCGGCTCGGTGGCGCCCTGCTCGAACTGTCCGGTTCGCGGCGGGATATGACTTTGCGTGACATTCTCGCGGCTGCCGTGGCCAGGACCGCCGACGCGCACCGGGCGACCTGTGACCTTTCTCACCCGCGCACTCCTCAGGCAACCGTCGTGCTGGCCCGCTGGGACGCGGAGCGGGTCGAGCATCTGGTGCTGTCGGACTCGGTGTTGCTCGCCGAGGCGCCCACGGGGGCGGTCACGGCACTGCTCGACGACCGTCTGGACCGGGTGCCGCGCGCCTCTCTCGTCTCCGCCGAGGTGGCCGACGCGACCGTCCGGAACAAGGAGGGCGGCTTCTTCACGGCGGCGGCCGATCCGGCGGTGGCGGCCCGGGCGGTGACCGGCACCCTCGCACGGTCCGAGGTCAGGGCGCTGGCCGCGCTGACCGACGGCGTCACCCGCTGGGTGGAGAAGTTCCGCGAGGGCGACTGGGGTGACCTGTTCGCCCTCGTCCGCAAGGAGGGGGCGGAGGCGATGGTGGCGCGGGTCCGGGCCCTGGAGCTCGCGGACGCCCAGGCCCGCACGCATCTGGGCCGCGCCAAGACCCACGACGACGCGACGCTCGCGTACGTGGAGCTGTAGGCATCCAGGGTTCGTACTCGGCCGCAGGTGCGCGGTGGCTGGCCGCGGTGCTACTCGTGCTCGGCCCCGGCGTTCAACTGGTGGAGCAGCCGGGCCAGTTCGGCGACCTCCCGGCGATCCCACCCTGCGAGCTGACGGACGTAACGAGCCCGGCGGGCATCCCGCACCTGGCGGAAGTTCTCGCGGCCGAGGTCGGTCAGGGAGACGAGCCAGGCGCGGCCGTCGGCCGGATCGGGCTCGCGGGAGACGAAGCCGAGGTCCTCCAGGGCGCGGAGCTGACGGCTCATGGTCGCCTTCCCGACCCCGATGTACCCGGCGAGTTCGGTGGCCCGCTGCGCCCCGGACTCCTCCAGGCGCACCAGAAGCCCGTACGCGGCCGGTTCCAGATCGGGGTGCACCTCGCGGGCCATCTCCCCGGACGAGGCCCGGGCGCGGCGCAGGAAGACGGTCAACTCCCTCTCCAGGGACAGAAATTCGTGGTCCACACCACTCGGCGCGATATCGGAATTCGCGGTACGTTCCGCACTCCGTCGCCTGTCGTTCCCGCCTTCGTGCACGTCAGCGCCCATGGCCACAGTTTCCCCGGGTTTCGAGATTCTGAAAGTTTTCGCCAACCGCCGCCATTGCCGCAGCTCCGCCAGTATTTCGCAGGAGTAGACCAACGGCAGCACCCGGACCCCCTTCCCCCGCCCGGGTCTACATGCGTAGCGTCATGCATGGCATGTTCACACCACCATCCCCACGGCAGCATGCCAACAGGTCACCGGCACGTCCCAGCACAGGTCCCAGATCAGCGATCACTGATCCCCCACGAGGCCTTCGGAGGCACACCCATGCCCGTGCACAGACCCGGAACGACCCGCCGCACCCGCTTCGGCGTGGCCGGGACGCTCCTCGCAGCGCTCTCCCTGCTTTTCACCCTGCCGAGTGCGGCACAGGCCGCCGACACCCCCACCCGCGGTGAGGCCCGCATGGGCATCGGCGTCGCAGCGCACGACGGCGACACCGGCTCCGCCCCGTCCGGCAGCGCCACCCAGACGGAGGGGGTCGACGTCTCCGGTCACCAGGGCAACGTCGCCTGGTCCACGCTCTGGGGCAGCGGGGTGAAGTGGGCCTACACCAAGGCCACCGAGGGCACGTACTACACCAACCCGTACTTCGCCCAGCAGTACAACGGCGCGTACAACGTCGGCATGATCCGCGGCTCGTACCACTTCGCGACGCCGGACACGACGAGCGGCGCCACCCAGGCCAACTACTTCGTGGACCACGGGGGCGGCTGGTCCAAGGACGGCCGGACGCTGCCGGGCGTGCTCGACATCGAGTGGAACCCCTACGGCGCGTCCTGCTACGGCCTGTCGCAGAGCGCGATGGTGAGCTGGATCGCGAGCTTCCTGAACCAGTACAAGGCCCGTACCGGCCGGGACGCCGTCATCTACACGGCGACGAGCTGGTGGACCGAGTGCACCGGCAACTACGCGGGCTTCGCGGCCAACAACCCGCTGTGGATCGCGCGCTACGCCTCCTCCGTGGGCACGCTGCCCGCCGGCTGGGGCTTCTACACGATGTGGCAGTACACGTCGTCGGGCCCGACGGTCGGCGACCACGACAAGTTCAACGGCGCGCTCGACCGCGTGCAGGCGCTCGCCAACGGCTGAGCCCGCACCCGCGACGGCAGGCCGAAGGCCCGGATCCCTCACGGGGTCCGGGCCCTCGTCGTCCGGCGGCGTCCGTCACGCCGCCACCGGAACCTCCACCCCGGCCGGGGCCAGGGCCAGTTCGAGGACCTGGCGGACGTCCGTCACCGGGTGGACGTCCAGCTTCTCCAGGACCTCGGCCGGGACGTCGTCCAGGTCGGCCTCGTTGCGCTTCGGGATGATGACGGTCGTGACGCCCGCCCGGTGCGCGGCGAGGAGCTTCTGCTTGACGCCGCCGATCGGCAGCACCCGGCCGGTCAGCGACACCTCACCGGTCATCGCCACGTCCGTACGGACGAGACGCCCGCTGAGCAGCGACGCCAGCGCCGTCGTCATCGTGACGCCCGCGCTCGGGCCGTCCTTGGGGACCGCGCCCGCCGGGAAGTGGATGTGCACGCCGCGCTCCTTCAGATCGGCGACGGGCAGCTCCAGTTCGGCGCCGTGCGAGCGCAGGAAGGAGAGCGCGATCTGCGCCGACTCCTTCATCACGTCGCCGAGCTGACCGGTGAGGGTCAGCCCCGCCGCGCCGGTCTCCGGGTCGGCCAGCGAGGCCTCCACGAAGAGCACGTCGCCGCCCGCGCCGGTCACCGCGAGTCCGGTCGCGACACCCGGCACCGCCGTGCGCCGCTCGGCCGGGTCCTGCGCCGACTCGGGCACGTGGTGCGGCCGCCCGATCAGCGCCCGCAGATCGCCCTCGCCGACGGTGAACGGCAGCTCGCGGTCGCCGAGTTCGTGCTGGGCCGCGACCTTGCGGAGCACGCGGGTGACGGCCCGCTCCAGGTTGCGCACGCCGGCCTCGCGCGTGTACTCGCCGGCCAGCCTGCGCAGCGCGTCCTCGCCGATGGCGACCTCGCCCTCCGCGAGGCCGGCCCGCTCCAGCTGGCGCGGGAGCAGGTGGTCGCGGGCGATGACGACCTTCTCGTCCTCGGTGTACCCGTCGAGCCGGACCAGCTCCATGCGGTCGAGCAGCGCCTCCGGGATCGCTTCGAGCACGTTCGCCGTCGCGAGGAACACGACGTCGGACAGATCGAGTTCGACCTCCAGGTAGTGGTCGCGGAAGGTGTGGTTCTGCGCCGGGTCGAGGACTTCGAGCAGGGCCGCGGCCGGGTCGCCGCGGAAGTCGGAGCCGACCTTGTCGATCTCGTCGAGGAGGACCACCGGGTTCATCGACCCGGCCTCCTTGACCGCGCGGACGATGCGGCCGGGCAGCGCGCCGACGTACGTACGCCGGTGGCCGCGGATCTCCGCCTCGTCGCGGACGCCGCCGAGCGCGACCCGGACGAACTTACGGCCCATGGCGTGCGCGACGGACTCGCCGAGCGAGGTCTTGCCGACGCCGGGCGGGCCGACCAGCGCGAGCACCGCGCCGCCGCGCCGTCCGCCGACGACGCCGAGACCGCGGTCGGTGCGGCGCTTGCGCACGGCCAGGTACTCGGTGATCCGCTCCTTCACGTCGTCCAGGCCGAAGTGCTCGGCGTCCAGGACGTCCCGGGCGCCCTTGATGTCGTAGGCGTCCTCCGTCCGCTCGTTCCACGGCAGTTCGAGGACGGTGTCGAGCCAGGTGCGGATCCAGGAGCCCTCGGGCGACTGGTCGCTGGAGCGCTCCAGCTTGTCGACCTCCTTGAGGGCGGCCTCGCGGACCTTCTCGGGCAGGTCGGCGGCCTCGACCCGGGCGCGGTAGTCGTCGGACTCCTCGCCGTCCTGGTCACCGTTCAGGTCGCGCAGCTCCTTGCGCACGGCGTCGAGCTGGCGGCGCAGCAGGAACTCCCGCTGCTGCTTGTCGACGCCCTCCTGGACGTCCTTGGCGATGGTCTCGGCGACGTCCTGCTCGGCGAGGTGCTCGCGCAGCTGGGCCGTCGCGAGCCGCAGGCGCTCCACCGGGTCGGCGGTCTCAAGGAGTTCGACCTTCTGCGCGGTGGTCAGGAAGGGCGAGTACCCGGAGTTGTCCGCGAGGGCGGACACGCCCTCGATCTGCTGGACGCGGTCCACGACCTGCCAGGCGCCGCGCTTCTTCAGCCAGTCGGTGGCGAGGGCCTTGTACTCCTTGGCCAGCTCGGTCACCGCGCCGGGCAGCGGGTCGGGGACGGTCTCCTCGACGGTCAGGCCCTCCACCCAGAGGGCGGCGCCGGGGCCGGTCGTGCCCGCGCCGATGCGTACCCGGTCGCGGCCCTTGACGAGGGCGCCGGGGTCGCCGTCGGCCAGGCGTCCCACCTGCTCCACGGTGCCGAGCACGCCGATGTTCGCGTACGCGCCGTCGATCCGCGGCACGAGCAGCACCCGGGGCTTTCCGGGCTCGCCGCGCGCGGCGGCCTGCGCGGCCTCCACCGCGGCGCGTACGTCGGTGTCGTTCAGGTCCAGCGGCACCACCATGCCGGGCAGAACCACCTCGTCGTCGAGGGGCAGCACGGGCAGGGTGAGCGGTGCGGACGTCGAAGCCATGATCTCCCCTTTGGCAGTCAAGTTGAGCTATGTGGACTCAATGCACGGGAGGCTTCGGATGTTCCCAGCTCTGCGTTCGCTCTGAGCGATCACGTCTGCCCGGGGCGAGCATGCGGCGCGTAAGGTTCACTTACCGCTATCAACCATTACCCCGGGGGTACGCATGACCGGCGATCGCCACGTACGCGACTGGGTCGACGGCTGGGTCGTCTCCCGCGGGGCCGCGCCCCCTCTGGTCGAACCATGGGGCTACACGATTTATGTCGGCCTGGCGGAACACGTCGGACGGCACGTGCTCGGCGCCACCGGCGACGACGTGCGGGAGGACGACGTCCGCAAGGTCACCGGGTCGGTCACCGGGCGCGGCACCCACCTGAAGGTGTTCGCCGACCGTGAGCGGGTGCTGCCCTGGCTCGGCGCGGGGTGGGAGCCGTACGGCGCGGACGACTTCCTGATGACGGTCGGGCTGACCCCGGCGGCGGCGCCCTCGGCCCCGGCCGGATACCGGGTGCGCGCCTGGGCCCGCGGTGGTGTCACCCGGGTGCTGGTGACCGACGCCGAGGGGGCGTTCGCCGCGCGGGGGCAGGTCGCCGTGGTCGGCGCCGGTGCCGCCGTCGATCAGATCGAGACCTCGCCGGACCATCGCCGGAAGGGGCTCGGCAGCGCCGTGATGCGGACGCTGCACGCCGCCGCGTACGACCGGGGGGCGGTGCGGGGGGTTCTGGCCTGTACTCCCGCCGGGCGGCTGCTGTACGAGTCGCTCGGGTGGGAGGTCGTGGCGCCGCTCACCAATGCGAAGTTCGTGGGCGACACCGTGGGCTGAGGTCTCGGGGCTCCGCCCCGGACCCCGCTCCTCAATCGCCGGAGGGGCTTGTCGTGGCGGAGGGGCTGATTCTGCGCGTGCGCCAGCGGCGGACCAGGGGCCAGGTCGCGACGCCGATGGCCAGAGCCAGCAGATGGCCCCAGCTGGTCATCGGGTCGGTGAAGGCGATCAGGTCCTGGAGCAGCGTCGCAGCGAAGACGGCGAGCGTCAGCCAGCGCAGCCACGGGGTGAGCAGGCCGGCGAGGGCGCCGATGCTCGCCGCGACGCCGAAGCTGATGCCGTAGTCGAGGCGGTGCAGCGAGCTGTCGGGCAGATGGCCCGCCGCCACCGACAGGCCCACCGGCACCTCGGTGGCCAGGGTCGCCAGGACGTGGCCCAGCAGGAAGACGGCCGCCGTGCGCAGGCCCCCTATCCGCCGCTCCAACGCGGTCAGCACGACGACGAAGGCGATCACGAAGGGGGACGCGAGGCCACCCGCGATCCACAGCGCGCTCGCCACCAGGACGAGTACCGGGGACTGAGCCAGATGGGTGACATCGGTGCTCGATGCACGCAGCGCGGCGGACACCGCGTCCGGCGGCGCGAACTCCATGTACAGCGAGGTGACGACGAGCACGGCCGCGTAGCCGAAGGTGAACGGTGTGCCGGTGGGAGTGGGCAGCAGCAGCCACGGCCGCGGACGGCGCGGGCCGGTGCGGCGCACCGTCTCCAGGGCCGGGGGCCCGGGCTGTGCGGGGATGCCGTCGAGCGGACGGCCGCCGGCGGCCGTCGCCCCACCGGCACCGGTGATCACGCCTCCTGGTTCCACGAGGGCACCCCTTTCGCGCGCATCCGACCCAGACTTCGTCCCTGCCGGCCGTCCTGTCTATGACGGACGCCACGTGAGACGCGATGCACAGCAACCTCACAGGCCCCGGCCGCGTCCGCAACCGAACCCCCGACGCGCCAAACCCCTATCCGCCAAGATGGTCCGCATGAGCGTCGCGCACCCGGAAGAGGCCCCTGTCGTCCTGGACCGCCGCGAGGGTCCCCACGGCGAGGTGGTGCTGCGCCGGCACGGCGATCTGCTCCAGATCATCGCCAACGGCACCTTCCTCATGGACACCTCCGACGGCCGCTCCGAGCGGCTGCTCGTCGACGCGGCCCTCGGCGAACTGGACCCCGGCCGCGAGCGGCCCGCCGTGCTGATCGGCGGCCTCGGCGTCGGCTTCTCCCTGGCGCACGCCGCCGCGAACCCGCGCTGGGGCCGGATCACCGTCGTCGAGCGCGAGCCGGCCGTCATCGACTGGCACGTGCGCGGCCCGCTCGCACGGCTGTCGGCCGAGGCACTCGCGGACCCCCGGACCGAGATCGTCGAGGCCGACCTCGTCGACCACCTGAGCACCGGCCCCGCCGCCTACGACGCCCTCTGCCTCGACATCGACAACGGCCCGGACTGGACCGTCACCGAGGACAACGGCGGCCTCTACTCCCCGGCCGGTCTCGCCGCCTGCGCCGCCCGCCTCCACCCCGGCGGTGCGCTCGCCGTCTGGTCCGCACAGCCGTCCGCAAATTTCGAAGGAACCTTGCGGAATGCCGGATTCCGACGGGTCCGCACCGAAGAGATCCCGGTTGTCCGAGGCGTACCCGACGTGGTGCACCTCGCAGTACGGGGCGCGTAGCCGACCGGCGGTAACTCCCCGTACGCTGAGGCCCGAAACCCGATCATTCAAGCGTCAAGCGCGCCACGAAGGCGTGCATTCAGGGGCGGGGCGATGGAGCAGACACACACCTCCCACAACGGCAGCACGGCGACGACGGGGGCTCAACGACGAGTCCTCGTCGTCGAGGACGACCCCACGATCGTGGACGCCATCGCCGCCCGGCTGCGCGCGGAGGGATTCCTGGTGCAAACCGCCCAGGACGGTCCGGCCGCCGTGGACACGGCCGAGGCCTGGCAGCCCGACCTGCTGATCCTCGACATCATGCTGCCGGGCTTCGACGGCCTGGAAGTGTGCCGCCGGGTGCAGGCCCAGCGGCCGGTGCCGGTGCTGATGCTGACCGCGCGCGACGACGAGACCGACATGCTCGTCGGGCTCGGCGTGGGCGCCGACGACTACATGACCAAGCCGTTCTCGATGCGGGAGCTGGCGGCCCGGGTGCACGTCCTGCTGCGCCGGGTGGAGCGCGCGGCCGTCGCCGCCTCGACGCCGCGCAGCGGCATCCTCCGGCTCGGCGAGCTGGAGATCGACCACGCGCAGCGCCGGGTCCGGGTCCGGAACGAGGACGTGCACCTCACGCCCACCGAGTTCGACCTCCTGGTGTGCCTGGCGAACACCCCGCGGGCCGTCCTCTCGCGCGAGCAGCTGCTCGCCGAGGTCTGGGACTGGGCGGACGCCTCGGGCACCCGGACCGTCGACAGCCACATCAAGGCCCTGCGGCGGAAGATCGGTGCCGAGCGCATCCGCACCGTGCACGGCGTCGGCTACGCGCTGGAGACGCCGACCCCATGAGCGTCGGGGACCGGGCACAGCACAGCCGGCCGGACCGGCCCAAGGCGCTCAAGCCACCGCTGAACCCGTACTGGGCGACCGGCGGGCTGCGCCCCTTCTCCATCAAGGCGAAGCTCGGCACCCTCGTCGTCATCTCGGTCTTCATCACCACGGGCCTGCTCATGGTCGCGATGTACACGGCGACCGAGCTGCGCTTCATCACGGTGTTCTCGATCATCGCCACCCTGCTGATCACGCAGTTCGTCGCGCACTCGCTGACCGCACCGCTCGACGAGATGAACACCGTGGCCCGCTCGATCTCCAACGGCGACTACACGCGGCGCGTGCGCGGCGCGGACCGCCGCGACGAGCTGGGCGACCTCGCCGTCACCATCAACCGCATGGCCGACGAGCTGGCCGCCCAGGACCACCAGCGCAAGGAGCTCGTGGCGAACGTCTCGCACGAGCTGCGCACCCCCATCGCGGGCCTGCGCGCCGTTCTCGAGAACGTGGTGGACGGCGTGATGTCCGCCGACCCCGAGACCATGCGCACGGCGCTGAAACAGACGGAGCGGCTGGGCCGGCTCGTCGAGACGCTGCTCGACCTGTCCCGGCTGGACAACGGCGTCGTCCCGCTCAAGACGCGCCGCTTCGAGGTCTGGCCCTACCTGTCGGGCGTGCTCAAGGAGGCCAACATGGCCGTCTCGCAGCGCGCCGGCATCGCCTCCGGGTCCGGTACCCATACGCGGACGGACGTCCATCTCCACCTCGACGTGTCGCCGCCGGAGCTGACCGCGCACGCCGACCCCGAGCGCATCCACCAGGTAGTGGCGAATCTCATCGACAACGCCGTCAAGCACTCCCCGCCGCACGGCCGGGTCACGGTGCGGGCCCGGCGCGGCCTGTACCCGGAGTCGCTGGAGATCGAGGTGCAGGACGAGGGTCCCGGCATCCCGAAGTCCGAGTGGCACCGGGTCTTCGAGCGGTTCAACCGCGGCACCAAGGACCACGGGTCGAGCGGCAAGGGCGACGGCGGCACCGGCCTCGGCCTGGCCATCGCACGCTGGGCGGTGGACCTGCACGGCGGCCGGATCGGGGTGGCCGAATCCGAGCGGGGCTGCCGGATCAAGGTCACTCTTCCGGGAGAGCCCCGACCGCAAAGTTGACGTAGGGTTTCGGTCAGGCGGTGGTCAAGCCACGCCCTGGCGTACCCGGATGTGCCGGGCGCGCGATCCGCGCATGCGGAACCCCGGTTGTTTCCCGCCATTTCCCGGCCCGAAACACGACTTCCAGTGTGACTTACGCGACGGATCACCGGCCCGGTCTGCACGTCCCGCCGATGGAGGCGTAGCCTTTATTCCCGCTGTCCATCACCTTGTGAGAAGCGGAAGAGGGCGGTTCACGCCGTGTCGCCACAGTCCCCCAGTAACTCGACCACCGAGACCGACCAAGCCGGGCAGGGCAGAAACCCTGCGGCTGCCTTCGGTCCCAATGAGTGGCTCGTCGACGAGATCTATCAGCAGTACCTCCAGGACCCGAATTCGGTTGACCGAGCCTGGTGGGACTTCTTCGCCGACTACAAGCCCGGTGCCGCAGCCGCGGGGGCTGCGCCGACTGAGCCTGCAGCGCAGCCGGCCCAGAAGCCTCCGGCCCCGGCCGCCGCTCCGGCGCCCGCCGCCCAGGCCCCCGCCGCGCCCGCCGCGAAGCCCGCAGCCGCAGCTCCCGCACAGACTGCCGCCGCGCCCGCCGCGCCTGCGAAGGCCGCCCCCGCAACACCCGCACCTGCACCCGCACCGAAGAAGGCTGAACAAGTGACGACCGAGGCCCCTGCCGGCCCCGAGCTCGTGACGCTGCGCGGTCCCGCCGCCGCCGTCGCGAAGAACATGAACGCTTCCATCGAGGTCCCCACGGCCACGTCCGTGCGCGCCGTCCCGGTGAAGCTGCTGTTCGACAACCGCATCGTCATCAACAACCACCTCAAGCGCGCCCGCGGCGGGAAGATCTCCTTCACGCACCTCATCGGGTACGCGATGGTGCAGGCCATCAAGGCCATGCCGTCGATGAACTACTCCTTCGCCCAGAAGGACGGCAAGCCGACGCTGGTCAAGCCGGAGCACATCAACTTCGGCCTCGCGATCGACCTCGTGAAGCCCAACGGCGACCGCCAGCTGGTCGTCGCGGGCATCAAGAAGGCCGAGACGCTGAACTTCTTCGAGTTCTGGCAGGCCTACGAGGACATCGTCCGCCGCGCCCGTGACGGCAAGCTCGGCATGGACGACTTCACCGGTGTCACGGTCTCCCTGACCAACCCCGGCGGCCTCGGCACCGTGCACTCGGTCCCGCGTCTGATGCCCGGACAGTCGGTCATCATGGGCGTCGGCTCGATGGACTACCCGGCGGAGTTCCAGGGCACCTCCCAGGACACCCTGAACAAGCTCGGCATCTCGAAGGTCATGACGCTCACGTCGACCTACGACCACCGGGTCATCCAGGGCGCCGCCTCCGGCGAGTTCCTGCGCATCGTCGCGAACCTCCTCCTCGGGGAGAACGAGTTCTACGACGACATCTTCAAGGCCCTGCGCATCCCCTACGAGCCGGTCCGCTGGCTCAAGGACATCGACGCCAGCCACGACGACGACGTCACGAAGGCCGCCCGCGTCTTCGAGCTGATCCACTCCTACCGGGTCCGCGGCCACGTCATGGCCGACACCGACCCGCTGGAGTACCGCCAGCGCAAGCACCCCGACCTCGACATCAACGAGCACGGGCTGACGCTGTGGGACCTGGAGCGCGAGTTCGCCGTCGGCGGCTTCGCCGGCAAGTCGATGATGAAGCTCCGCGACATCCTCGGCGTGCTCCGTGACTCGTACGTCCGCACGGTCGGCATCGAGTTCATGCACATCCAGGACCCGAAGCAGCGCAAGTGGATCCAGGACCGCGTCGAGCGCCCGCACTCCAAGCCGGAGCGCGAGGAGCAGCTGCGGATCCTGCGCCGCCTGAACTCGGCCGAGGCGTTCGAGACGTTCCTGCAGACGAAGTTCGTCGGCCAGAAGCGCTTCTCCCTGGAGGGCGGCGAGTCCGTCGTCCCGCTGCTCGACGCGGTCATCGACTCCGCCGCCGAGGCCCGCCTCGACGAGGTCGTCATCGGCATGGCCCACCGCGGCCGCCTGAACGTCCTGGCGAACATCGTCGGCAAGTCGTACGCGCAGATCTTCCGCGAGTTCGAGGGCAACCTCGACCCGAAGTCGATGCACGGCTCCGGCGACGTGAAGTACCACCTGGGCGCCGAGGGCACCTTCACCGGCCTGGACGGCGAGCAGATCAAGGTCTCGCTGGCCGCCAACCCGTCCCACCTGGAGACGGTCGACCCGGTCATCGAGGGCATCGTCCGCGCCAAGCAGGACATCATCAACAAGGGCGGCACGGACTTCACGGTCCTGCCGGTCGCCCTGCACGGTGACGCGGCCTTCGCGGGCCAGGGCGTCGTGGCCGAGACGCTGAACATGTCGCAGCTGCGCGGCTACCGCACGGGCGGCACGGTCCACATCGTCATCAACAACCAGGTCGGCTTCACCGCCGCCCCGGAGTCGTCGCGCTCCTCCATGTACGCCACCGACGTGGCCCGCATGATCGAGGCGCCGATCTTCCACGTGAACGGCGACGACCCCGAGGCCGTCGTCCGCGTCGCGCGTCTCGCGTTCGAGTTCCGTCAGGCGTTCAACAAGGACGTCGTGATCGACCTCATCTGCTACCGCCGCCGCGGTCACAACGAGTCGGACAACCCGGCGTTCACGCAGCCGCTGATGTACGACCTGATCGACAAGAAGCGCTCGGTGCGCAAGCTCTACACCGAGTCCCTCATCGGTCGCGGCGACATCACCCTCGAAGAGGCGGAGCAGGCGCTCCAGGACTTCCAGGGCCAGCTGGAGAAGGTCTTCACCGAGGTCCGCGAGGCCGTCGCGAGCGCGGGCGAGGACGTCTCCCCGCAGCCGCAGGCCGAGTTCCCGGTGCCGGTGCAGACCGCGATCTCCCAGGAGGTCGTCAAGCGCATCGCCGAGTCCCAGGTCAACATCCCGGACAACATCACGGTCCACCCGCGTCTGCTGCCGCAGCTGCAGCGCCGCGCGTCGATGATCGAGGACGGGACGATCGACTGGGGCATGGGCGAGACCCTCGCCCTCGGCTCCCTCCTCCTGGAGGGCACCCCGGTCCGCCTGTCCGGCCAGGACTCGCGCCGCGGCACCTTCGGCCAGCGCCACGCGGTGCTGATCGACCGGGAGACCGGCGAGGACTACACCCCGCTGCTCTACCTGTCGCCCGAGCAGGCCCGCTACAACGTCTACGACTCGCTGCTCTCCGAGTACGCGGTCATGGGCTTCGAGTACGGCTACTCGCTGGCGCGTCCCGAGTCCCTGGTGATGTGGGAAGCCCAGTTCGGTGACTTCGTCAACGGCGCGCAGACGGTCGTCGACGAGTACATCTCGGCCGCCGAGCAGAAGTGGGGCCAGACGTCCGGCGTCACCCTGCTCCTGCCGCACGGCTACGAGGGCCAGGGCCCGGACCACTCCTCGGCCCGCGTCGAGCGCTTCCTCCAGCTCTGCGCGCAGAACAACATGACGGTCGCGATGCCCACGCTCCCGTCGAACTACTTCCACCTCCTGCGGTGGCAGGTGCACAACCCGCACCACAAGCCGCTGGTGGTCTTCACCCCGAAGTCGATGCTGCGCCTCAAGGCCGCCGCGTCGAAGGTGGAGGAGTTCACGTCGGGCGGCTTCCGTCCGGTCATCGGCGACGAGACGGTGGACGCGAACGCGGTCCGCAAGGTCGTCTTCGTGGCGGGCAAGCTGTACTACGACCTGGAGGCCGAGCGGAAGAAGAGCGGGAACACCGACACCGCGATCATCCGCGTCGAGCGCCTGTACCCGCTGCCGGGTGCCGAACTCCAGGCGGAGATCAGCAAGTTCCCGAACGCCGAGAAGTACATCTGGGCGCAGGAGGAGCCGGCGAACCAGGGTGCGTGGCCGTTCATCGCGCTCAACCTGATCGACCACCTGGACCTGGCGGTCGGCGCCGACATCCCGCACGGCGAGCGCCTGCGCCGCATCTCGCGGCCGCACTCCTCGTCGCCGGCGGTCGGCTCGGCCAAGCGCCACCAGGCCGAGCAGGAGCAGCTGGTGCGTGAGGTGTTCGAGGCGTAGGGCCCCGGATCCAGCGCGCGGAAGGGCCCGGCACCCTCGGGGGTGCCGGGCCCTTCCGCATGCCTGCGCTAGGCGGGCTGGGGCTCGAACTCCCAGTAGGGGCGCACCCGTTCGCGGGCGGACACGGTGTGGATGTGCTGGGCGCCCAGCGTGTGGGACAGCCTGCGCAGCGCCTCGTCCTCCAGCGGCCCTGCTTCCTCGTCGCGCTGCAGGGACCGCAGGTCGTAGGCGACGGCGATGCCGGCGGACAGGGTCAGCGGATGGTCGTCGCCGAGCACCGGGCGGGCGCCGTCGAGCGTGGTGCGGGACAGGGACAGCGCGTCCTCGTACCGGCCGATGAAGTTCCGGCTCCCCGAGGCGTTCATCGCGCAGCCCAGGGTCCACGGGTGCAGGTTGCCGAGCGCCTGCTCCATGCCCACCAGGGCCTGCTCGCACAGGCTGCGGGCCTCCTCGCGGGCGCCCTGTGCGCGCATCACGAGTCCGAGGTTGGACAGGGTCCCCAAGTAGTAGGGGTGGGCGGGGCCCAGTTGCCGCAGATAGATGCCGACGGCGTCCTCGGTACGGGTGCGGGCCTCGTCGAGGTTGCCGTACTCGCGCAGGTAGGACGCGTAGTCGGAGGCGATCATCAGGGTCGCCGGGTAGTCGGCGCCGAAGACCCGGCTGCTGCGTTCGTACACGTCGCGCAGTGCCTGTCCCGCCTCGGTGAGGTCGCCGCCGCGGCGCCGGCACAGGGCGAGGTTGTGCTCGGCGAGCAGGGTGAGCGGGTGGCTCTCGCCGAGCATGGCCTGGTTGAGGCGCAGGCTCTGCTCCTGGCGGGACAGCGCCTCCTTGTACTTGCCCATCAGGCGCAGCCCGCGGGCGCAGGAGATGCCGGAGCCGAGGATGCTGAGGTGCCGGGGGCGCAGCACGCGCTCGCGGCGGCGCAGGGTGTCGAGGTCCAGGTCGTACGCCTCGCCGTAGCGGCCGAGGAGGCGCATCACGACGGCCAGGTTGTTCTGGGCGTCGAGGCTGGTGGCGTCGTCCTCGCCGAGCAGCGCGCGGTAGACGTTCCAACAGTGCTCGAAGAGTGCGTGGGCGCGGTCGTACTTGGCGGTGCGCAGCAGCACGGAGCCGAGCATGCTCATGGCCCGCAGGGTCTCCAGGTCCCGGTCGCCGCGCTCGTCGGTGAGCTGCTCGACCATGGTGCGGCTGAGCTGCTCGGCCTTGCGGAACTCGCCCAGCATGCGCAGGGTGTTGCCGTAGACGTAGCCGAGTTCCCTGACGTGGGCGTGGCGTTCGCCGAGGGTGTCGCGCCAGTTCTCCTCGGTCTTCTCGCACAGGGCGAGGCAGGTGCGGTACTCGCCCGCGTAGTTGAGGTAGCGCAGGCAGCTCAGGACGAAGTTCTGGATCGCCGGGTTGGTGGAGTGCAGGGCGCCGGACGGCTCCAGGTGCGGGATGAGTTCGGCGTAGCGGGGCCAGTTGCGGGGTTCCGCGGGGGCGCCGGGGTCGGCCTGGGCGAGGACGCGGCGCACCGCCCGTGACAGGTGCTCGGTGTCCTTGTCGGACACGTACTGGCGCACCACCTGGTAGACCATGTTGTGCAGTTGGACGGTCTCCATGCCGCCGCCCGCGTCGACCGGCTGCTCGGAGTACTCCAGGCCCGCGATGGAGTACTGGACGAGCCGGTTGAGGGCGGCGTTCCAGCGGACGCGGTCGGTCATCAGGCCCGAGTACTCCTCGGGCAGGTCGCCGGCGGGCATCTCGCGCAGCAGCTTCAGCGGGACGCGGCCGGGGGCGAAGAAGACGCAGAGCCGCAGCAGGGCGCGGGCGTCGGGGTACTCGTCGCGGATGTTGTTGAGGAGTATCGCGATGGACTGCGGGAAGGGCGTCGGGTACTGCTCGGAGACGGTCAGCGTGTCCGGCGAGTCGAGGCGCCGGCCGAGCAGGTCCACGTACTGGCTCACGGTCATCGGCGAGTTGGCGAGCCAGCCGGCCGTCTGGTCCAGGGCGAGCGGGAAGTCACCGAGGGCCTCGGCGAGTTGTCCGGCCTCGGTGCGGTCCAGGCGCACGGCGCGGCGCTGGACGAAGATGATCGACTCGCGGCGGGTGTAGACGGGCACCTCGACGAGCTGGGTGTGGCGGCTGGCCCAGTCCCGGTTGCGGGAGGTGATGAGGACGTCGCCGGCGCCGCTGGGCAGCAGGTCGGTGAGGATGTCGGGATCGTCGCAGCCGTCGAAGACGATCAGCCACTTGCTGTACGGGGTGCCGCGGCGCAGCGCTTCGAGGGCGGTGCGGATCCGCTCGCCGTAGCTGGTGGCGTCGACGCCGAGCTGGAAGGCGGGCGCCAGCTCGGACAGTCGCTCGCGCAGTCCGGCGCGGCCCTCCGCGGGCACCCACCAGACCACGTCGTACTCGGAGGCGTACCGGTAGGCGTACTCGGCGGCGATCTGGGTCTTGCCGATGCCGGACATGCCGAGCAGCGTGACGATCTTGGCGCCGGACGGGGCCTCGGTGAGCTTCTCGCGCAGCTCGGTGATGACTTCGATGCGGCCGGTGAAGCGGGGGTTGCGGCGCGGGACGCCGCCCCAGACCTCGGGCGGGTCGTTGGGGAAGCGCGGTCCGCGCCGGCCGGAGCTGTGGCCGATCCGGTCGGTGGGCAGGCCGAGCCGGCGCAGCACCCGGAACTCGGCCTCGCGCGCGTCGATCCCCCACAGTTCGACCGGTTCCAGGGCGACGGTGGCGCCGGGGGTGTCGCCGCTGCTCAGCGAGATGCCGGCATAGCGCCCCGGGTGGCGTTCGAGGACCGTGGACAGGGCCTCGTTCCACTCCTGGTGGCTGTGGCCGCCGCGGCTGAAGTAGCGGTCGCTGAGCACCATGACGATCCTGCTGTCGCTCCGGGCGAGGTCGGCGAGGGCCTCGGTGAGGCTGCCCGCCGCCTGGGGGTTGAGGGACCGCAGGGAGACCTGGTGTCCCTGTTCCTCCAGACGGTGCTGGATCCAGCGGGCCCAGGGCCCGTCGAATCCGACATAGCTGACCGTGAAGCGCTGGTCACCTGTGCCGTCCTGCGTGTGTGTCGCTGGCCTGGCGCTCACTGGGGCCTCTCCTGATCGGCGTCCTTGACGAGACGCGCCGCCCGACGCGCGGCGCTCCTCTCCTGTATCGGCTCCTGGCTCGCGTGCATGAGGTCCGGTCCCGCTCCCCGGGTCGGCGCGGCCGCCCGGACGGCCAGGCGCGCCTCCCGCCACAGGCCGGCGCTGGGCGGATGCTCGCCCATGGCCCGCTCGGTCGCGGCCATCGCGGCGACGAACTCGCCTCCGGCGCGGGTGAGTTCGGGGGCCCGCTCGACCTCGGGCAGCACGGCGGCGACCTGGGCCCGGTAGCGGGCGTGCCGCGGCCAGGCGCCGGGCATTCCGGCGAGGGCGGCGCGCTGCCAGAGGTCGGCCAGGGCGAGGTGCGCGTAGGTCCCGTGCAGCAGGCCGTCGAACGGCCGCGGGTCGGGGCGCCAGGGTGCCCAGTGCCGGGCCGCGGTGTCGGCGGTGTGGAGTTGTACGAGGTCGCTGAGTGCGGCGAGTTTGCCGTGCTGCACCTCGTGCACCAGGGCGGCGGCGAGGTGCAGGGGCGGGCACGGGCGCACCAGGACGGCGCTGTGCGCGGCCGGGGCGGTGGCGCTCGCCGAGCGGGAGGTGCGGGCCAGCGGGACGACGCAGCGCAGGAGTTCGCCGACCTCGCGATCGCGGCGGTCGTCGATCCGGCGCAGCACCTCCCGTGCGGCGCCGAAGCGCGCGTCCCACTGGGCCCTGCCCTGCGGGCCGAGGCGGCGGGCGGCCCTGGTGCGGTCGGTGGGGGGCGGCACCCGGTAGGGGTCGAGGTCGTCCAGGAGCGGGCCCGCGGGTCCGAGCCGGTGCAGGGTCAGGGCGGCCGCGTCGGGGCCGCCGGGCCATCCGGTGTCGTCGAGGCGGACCGGGCCGGGCGCGGGGCGGCGCAGCGCGCCCAGTGAGGGCAGCGACAGGAGCCGGCCCGGGCTGTGCACGGTGAGCGTGAAGGGGATTCCCGCGCGCAGTGCGGCGGCCGCCGCGAGCGCGCCGAGCCGGGCGGTGTCGGCCGGGAGAGCGGAGCGCGGATCCGCGAGGCGGCGCAGGGTCTCCTCGGCCCAGGTGCCGACGGTCGGGTGGAGCAGCACCTCGCGGACCGGTTCGGGCGCGGCCCGCTGGGCGGCCTCGATCAGCGCCCACTGTTCGACGGCGGCGCCGTCGGTGAGCCGGGTGCGCAGCAGGGCGAGCAGCAGCATCCGTTTGCTGTGTTCCGCGGCGCGCAGCAGGGCGCCGGTGGCCGCGTCGTGGCCGCCGCTGCCGAGCAGGCGCAGCGCGGGCAGCGGCACGCTGAGCCGCCGGGCGACGGCGGCGGTCAGCACGGCGTCTCCCGCGGCCCGGCCGGGGCGAGGGTGCGCAGCCGGGCGGCGATGTGCCGGATGAGCGCCATCAGGTCGGCGCAGTAGACGGACGGGTGGCGGAAGCCGGTGCCCTCGCGGAACCGGTGGGCGTAGTGCCCGCCGCCGCACACGGTGAGCAGTTCGCACCGGCGGCACTGGTCGGCGAGTCCGTCGAGGCCCAGCTGGCGGGCGGCGAAGCCGGGGTGGTCGAGGAGGTCGTCGAAGGTGTGGCGGGTGAGGTCGAGTCCGGTGACGGCGGCGCCGTCGTAGGCGGACTTGAGGGCGTCGGTGAGTTCGAGGGTGCCGTCGGTCTCGACGACGGCCGTCGCGGCGGGGGCGATGCCGAGCGCCTCGGTGCCGGTGGGCAGGCCGAGCAGCAGGGCGATGACCTCTTCGAAGAGCCGGACGCGGGTGGCCCTGCGGCCCTCCTCGAACCACTCGTCGAAGACGGCGGTCAGCCAGTCGCCGTAGACGTGCGCGCCGTCCCGGGCGCCGGGTGGCGGGCTGGACCAGTGGGCGAGCGGGAGCAGCAGGTCGAGGGCGGGCGGCGCGAACCGTAAGAGGGACCGGTAGGTGTCGACGGGGTCCTGCTCGACGTCGACGACGCAGAGCAGTCCGGCGTACGACTCCGGCCGCCGTCGCAGGAGTTCGAGGCCGCGGCTCACCCGCGGCCAGGAGGGCCGGTGCGATGTCCGGTACACCCGGAGGGAGTTGTGCTCCTGATCGCCGCCGTCGAGGCTGACGCCGACCCGGATGCCCTCGGCGGCGAGCGCGTCGAGGCGGTCGTCGGTGAGCCGGGTGGCGTTGGTCTGCACGGCGGCGGTGAGGGTGCAGTACGGAGGCAGGGCGGATCTGGTCTCCCGGACCAGCGAGGTGAGGTCGGCGACCGGGGTGAGCAGCGGCTCTCCGCCGTGCAGGACGAGGTCGACGCGGTCGAGCCGGTGGGCGGCGGCGTGCTCGGCGATCCGCCGGGCGGCGAGCGTGCGCACCCCGGCGCTCATCGTGACGGGCTGCGCGGTCCAGCCGGTGTCCGCCATCTCGTAGACGTAGCAGTAGGTGCAGGCGAGGTTGCACCGGCTGTTGACCTTGAGGACGAACTGCCGCACGGGCGTGGGCCGGTGTCCGGCGGCGCGCAGGGCCGGCACGTCGAGCCGGGTGTACGGCCAGGCCGCGTGCCGGGCGTGCACGGCACGGGAACGGTGGCCGGCCTGTGGGCCGTGGTACGTGGCCTCCATGGATGTCCCCTCCCCGTCCTGCCCTCTCCCCAAGGGCCTGGTGCGAAATCCGCTGAAGGTACGGTGCGGTGTCAGTGCCGGCCGTCGAAGATGCTCTGGGTGTATTCGGCCAGGACCGAGACCGGGTCGACGATGCGGGCGAGCAGGTCGTCGATCACCTCGGCGAGCACCGGGTGGTCGAGGTCGCGCAGTTCGGCCAGGTCGAACCCTCTGAGATCGACGAGCCGGCCCGCGCAGTCGGCGGGCGCCGCGGTGTGGTCCGGTGCGACCGTCGCCGCGTCGTTCGGGTCCTTCATCAGTTCGGCTCCTTATTCCGTGTCCCGTGGACTTTCCCGCGGGCCCGCGCCGGAAAACGGTGCGGGCCGCCGCTCAGCTCCCCGCGAGCGCCTCGATCCGGGCCCGCAGCACGGCGGGGTCGGGCGGTCCCGTTCCGCCCTCGCCGTCCTCACCCGTCGCGGCCTCCTCGCACAGTTCGAGCGCCGACCGGTACGCCTCCAGCGCGCCCCTCGGCCGCCCCATCGCCTCCAGCACCTCCGCGCGCAGTTGCTGGATGCGGGCCGCGTGCCGCAGCGCCAGGGTGCGGCCGGGTCCGCCGGACACCGTGAGCGCGGCCCGCCAGCCCTTGCGGTACGAGTCGGCGGCGTGCTCCAGCCAGCCGAAGTCCGCGGTGACGCGGTGGAGTTCGCGCTGGACGTCGCCGTGCTCGGCCCAGGCGCGGGCCGCCGCCAGCGGGTCGCCCGCGGACCGGGCGGCCTGGGCGAGCAGGTACTCGGCCTCCCTGAGGTCGACCGCGTCGCGCTCCAGGCTGTGGCGCAGCCGCAGGCCCGCCGCGAGGGCGAGCAGCCGCTCGGGGACCCGGGCGTCGTCCCGGGGCAGCGCGGTCCTGGCCTCGCGCAGCACCTGTACGGCGGTGTGCACGTGCACGGCGCGGCCGGCGCCGCTCGCGACGCGGGCCCGCTCCAGGAGGGTGTCGGCCCATTCGGGCAGCAGGGACGCGTAGTCGTTGCCGTCACGGCCGGTCAGCCGGCGGGCCGCCGCGTAGGCCTCGTCGGCGGCGGCCAGGTCGGCCTGGTCCCGCCGCAGGTCGTAGCGGGCCCGGCGGACGCGTCCGGTGCAGAGCAGGATGTCGAGGCGCAGCCGCTGGTCGTCGTCGGCCTCGTCGAGCGCGGTGGCCAGTTCGCCGAGGGCCCGGTCGAGTGCGCCGGGCACGTGGCGCAGGGCGCGGGCGAGGTCGAGCCGGGCCCTGGCCCGCCGTACGGGCGCCGCCCGGGTGCCCAACGCGGCGAGCCCCGCCGTGAGTTGGCGTGCCGCCTGGCCCGCGTCGGCTGCGTCGCCGGTGCTCTCGGCGAGGGCGAGCAGCACCTGTCCGAGCGCGAGGTGGAGTCCGGGGTCGGGTTTGCCGGACGGTTCGCGCCGCTCGAACTCCTCCAGGGCGGCGCGGGCGTCGCGCAGATGGGCCTCGTCCGGGTCGAGCCGGTGCAGGCGCAGCAGGATCCGGGCCCGCCGCACCGCGCAGTCCAGGCCGAGTTCGTACTCGACTCCCTCGGCGAGGCAGACGGTGGCGAACTCCTGTTCCGCGGCGACGAGCAGCGCCGGGTCGAGTCCGCCGGGCGCGGCCAGCGCCCGCTCGTAGAGGACCTGTCCGAGCACGGCGCGGGCCCGGATCATGCCGGGGACGGCGGCGGCGGAGCGCATCGCCGCGTCGGCCTCGTCGAGCAGGCGCGGTTCGTGGGTCACGCTCCACAGCCGCAGCAGCACCCGGCCGAGTTCGAACCCGGCGTCCTCGTGGGTGGGGTCGGCGGCCAGGACGCGGCGCAGCAGCGCGGCGGCCGAGTGCAGACCGCTCTGGTTGCCGTCGCGCTCGTGGTCGGCGAGCAGGATGCGCGCGGTGCGGACGGCCTGGTCGTGGAAGGCGTCGCCGGGGACCGTCGGTGCCGGACCCGGCGGCGGTACGGGCGGGTCCATGAAGCGGCGGACGACGGCGGCGGACACCTCGGCGAAGGCGAGCGGCAGCACGGCTCCGGCCCGGCCGTTGTCGTCGGCGGCGTCGGTGTCCTGCCCCGCGGGTGGTACGGCCGGGTCGCCGGGCGGGCGGTCGCGGTCGATCTGGGCGATGGCCAGCGCGAGGAAGGCGCGGGCGCGGCGGCCGAAGCGCTGCTCCACGTAGTCCGAGCAGTGTTTCTGGACGAGCAGGGCGTCGTCGCGGGTGATCGGGCCGAGCAGCACGTCCCGTACTCCGGGGACGAACGCATAGCTCTCGCCCTGGGTGTCGAAGCCGCGGGCCGTGGGTCCGGCCGGCTCGGAGGGCGTCTCGGTGGTGCGCCGCAGCAGTCCGCTCAGCAGCACCTCGGCGAGTTCGGCGGGGCCCGAGTCGGGCAGCATCGTGCGCTGGACGAGCCGCATGACGGGCAGGATCAGCGGCGCGGCGGAGAGGTAGACGGCCAGCCGCATCGCGTCCGGCGAGGCCACCGAGCGGAACCGGCTGACCAGCTCCTCCGGGGTGCGCCGCGGCGCCGACGCGGGCGGCGGGGTCGCCGGGTGGTCGGCGTGCACCCGGCCGGTCTCGGCGGGCACCGGGCGGGCGCCGAGACCGGCGAGCAGCCGCGCCCAGGCGGAGAGCGCGGACGCGCTGGGCGGCAGCAGCGGCACGGACCGGCCGCCGGCCCCGCCCACGGGCTGCGCGCGCGGCTGGAACCGCAGGGGCGCGCCGGGCCCCTCGCCGCGGTGCAGGAATCCGGGCTCGGCGGGCAGGTGGGTGCGGCGCCACATGCGGTGGGGCAGCGGCTGGAGCACGGCGACCGGGGCGCACTCGGCCCAGCGGTGCAGCAGCCGCTGGGCCAGGCCGCGCCGCCACAGCTGTCCGGCACAGTCGCTGACCATGATCGTGACGGACCGGCCGGTCGGGTCGCGCAGCCGGTCGGTGGGGTGGGCGGCACCGCGCGGGTCGGGTCCGGCGCCGAGGGCCGGGGTGCCGTCGGGCAGCCCGTGCAGATAGTGGGCCTGGATGTCGCGGAACGCGCCGAGCCGTTCGCACACCCCGCGCAGCTCGTCGAAGAGTTCGTGCCACACGACCATGGAGGGCGACGCGTCGAGCACCAGGTGCAGGGTGGCCTCGCGGCGGTCGACGGGCCGCAGCACCGGCACCGTGAGCCCCATCGCGCGGGCGCTGGCGTCGGCGGTGGCCGCCTCGTCGAGCACGGTGCGGCGGCGCGTGCCGGGCGGGCGCAGCCGCTGCAACGGGCGCAGCGCGCGCTGGATCTCCAGGACCCGGGGCAGGGCGGCGGGCAGGGCGACGCGGACCGGCAGTCCCTCGGGTCCGGCGCCCGCGACCCGGCGCCGGTCGCCGTGGGCGGGGCGGGTGGCGCGGGCGTACAGGCCGAGCCGGTCGAACCGGGCGGGTGCCGCGCCGCCGTCGCCCTCGCCGGGCCGGGCCGGTGGCGCGGGTCCGTCCGCGGCCGGCGCCGGGTCCGGGTCCGCGTCCGGTGCGGGCGGTTCGCCGTCGGACGGCCGGGGCGGCGCGGGGGCCGGGTCGTCGCGTGCGGTGAGGTGCTCGCCGAGCCAGAGCGCGTCGGCCACCTCCTCGGGGGTCGGCGCGAGCCCGGCGGTACGCAGCATTCCCGCCAGGCGGGCGATGGGGTCCCGCGGCGCGCTCACCGGGTCACCTCGCGCGGTCGAGCCGCTGGACGAGCAGGTCGGCGAGGTTCTCCCGGGTGGGCGGTGTGGCGTAGTGGGTGAGGTAGATGGCGTTGAGGAGCTGGTCCGCGGCGATGACCTCGTGCTGGGAGCGGACGAGGAACTCGCGGATCAGTTCGGCGCCGCGCTCGGCCGCCTCCGCGCCGAGGTGCGCCTTGACCATGGCGCTGAGCCGCTTCTCGTCGGGCGGGGCGAGTTCGAGGTGGATGCAGCGGCGCAGCAGGGCGGCGGGGAAGTCGCGTTCCCCGTTGCTGGTGAGGACGGTGAAGGGGAAGGCGTGGCAGGCGACGCGGCCGCCGCGCACGGTGACCTTGCGGCCGTCGTCGGTCAGCACCTCGACCTCGGGCTGCCGGTCGGCGGCCCGCTCCAGCTCGGGGATGGCGAACTCGCCCTCCTCCAGGACGTTCAGCAGGTCGTTGGGCAGGTCGATGTCGCTCTTGTCGAGCTCGTCGATGAGCAGCACGCGCGGGCGCGCGCCGGGCAGCAGCGCCGTGCCGAGCGGCCCGAGCCGTATGTAGTCGCCGATGCCGGGGACCTCCTCGGGGCGGCCCGCGTTGGCGGCGACCTGGACGTCCTGGAGGCGGGCGAGCGCGTCGTAGCGGTACAGGCCGTCCTGGAGTGTCGTACGGGAGACGACGGGCCAGCGCAGGACGCGGCCGAGCTTCAGTTCGTGGGCCACGGCGTGCGCGAGGGTCGACTTGCCGGTGCCGGGGCGGCCGGTGACGAGGAGCGGACGGCGTAGGTACAGGGCCGCGTTGACCACGTCCAGTTGTTCGGCGTCCGGGGCGTCGGTGAGCTGTTCGCGCGCGACCCGGCCGAGGCGCCGCTCGGTGCCGGGGTCGGGGGGTGTCCGCGCGGCTTCGGCGGCGGGGACCGTACCGTCGAAATCGCGCCACGGCGGCGGGTCGGGCAGCCGCTCGATGCCGTCGTGCGGGACGCCTACGCCGCGGTAGATGAGCCAGTCGTTCATCAGATCTCCCCGTAGAGGGCCTCGTCGTCGCCGGGCAGAGGGTGTGCGGGGTCGTCCAGGACCAGGCCGATGCCGAGGGCCCAGAAGGAGTCGTAGTCGCGGTCGCGGACCTCGCCGCGCAGCCGTTTCAGCTCGTACGGGAGCTGCGCCACGCGGACGGCGCCGAGCCCCTCGCGCACCCCGCGGTGGAAGTCGGCACAGGCTCCGTCCGTCCCCACGGGGCCGGGTCTTCGGCCCAGGGCGACCGGGTGCCCGGCGCGCCGGGCGGCGTGCAGGGCGCCGAGGGTCGGTTCGGCGTCGGCCGTCCGGCAGTACACGGGCACGGTGTGGTCGGCGAGCGCGTCGAGCCAGGCCGGGTCGACGGTGCGCGGGCGGCCGTCCGCGCAGTCGATCCGCTCGGTGACGAAGGGCTCCGCGCACAGCCGTGCCCACCGCTCCCGCTCGCGTGCGGCGCCCCGCTCCCCGTGCGGCCGTACGCTCTGGTGCCGGAAGACGACCGGGCGCTGTACGCCGAGCGGCTCGTCGCCGTCGACGGACCATTCCTCGACGGGCAGGGTGAACAGCTCGGGCGCGGCGGCCACTTCGAGTCTGACCGGGTCGTCGGTGCCGCGGTCGATGCTGCGGAAGACGGCCAGCAGCGGCCCCCGCACGTCCCGTTCGAGCTGTTCCTCGTCGCCGCTGGTGCCGGAGACGGTGGGTTCGGCGCGGCCCCGTGCGTACAGGACGCCCACGCGCCAGCTGTACGTGCCTTCCCACGCGTCCCGCCACAGTTCGAGCAGCGCGGTCGGTCCGGTGGTGACGGCCGGGCCGCGGCCGTCCGGCGCGGGCCTGCGGACGGGCGGGGCGCCTCGGCGGCTCGCGCGGCGCAGCTGGAGGTCGTCGTAGCGCACGCGGATCTGGGCGTGGACCCGCGCGTCGTGCCACACCGCCTGCTCGAAGACCACCCGCCACAGCTCGGTCTCGACGTCCGGCGGCAGGCTCACGTCCCCGTCGGCGGCCACCGCGGCGACGTAGTGCAGCGCGGCGGCGGTCGCGTGCCGCTCCGGCGGCTCGTACAGCAGGCCGAGCCCGTCGCGCCAGGTCAGCGCGGCCGGACCGAACGCCGACTCGAACCGGTCGCCACGGGCGTCCAGCGCCAGCTCGGTGACCCGGTCCGCGCGGACCGGCGGGGCGAACTCGGCGAGCAGCCCCAGCAGGGTCGTGCGGTGTACGGGGTCGATGCCGTCGTTCACCTGGCACTTGCGCCGCAGATAGGCCCAGGCCGGGATGCGTCCGCTGCCGTCCCGCAGCCGGTCCAGGTGCCAGCGGTCGTGGGCGTGGACGACCTGGACGTAGTACGGGCTGTGGCGGAGCTGGGTGACGGCGACGGTGAGCCCGCCGGGCCGGCCGGGTCTGCTCGCCTTGACCAGACCCACGACCGCGCCGGTCCGCAGGTCGAGGACGGGTCCGCCGGACATGCCGGGTTCCACCTCGTCCTGGAGGTTGAGCCGGACGAACGCGCCGTGTCCCGCTTCCCCGGAGAGCCGGGCCATCCGGCCGGTGATCTCGCGCTCCCCGAACTCGTCGGTGCACCCGTAGTACGCGACGTCCCGCAGTCCGGGCCGGGGCCGGTCCCCGACCCAGACGCAGTCGTGCGAGACCGGGTCGCGCAGCCGCAGCAGCGCCATGTCGGGGGCGGGCCACACCTGTCCGTGGTCGTCGGGCGGCTCCTGCGGGGCGACCCAGTCGACGACGGCGACGGCGACGCCCTCGGCGCCGCCCGAGTCGGTGAAGGTGACGCCGACCTCCTGGCCCACGACGGCACCCTCCTTCCCCGCTCCCCCCGTGCCCCGCAGCCCCTTCACGACCACATGGGCGCAGGTCAGAACCCAGCCGGGGGCCACGAAGAAGCCGCTGCCCCAGGTGTCGTACGCGTCGTGCTTCCCGCGCGTGCCGTCCCTCGTGCCGGCCGCGCCGTGTCCTGTTGCTGCATACCCGGTCCGGACGGCGTGGACGCGTACACATGCGGCCAGCATGGAGCTCGCGAAGACCGTGAAGGCGCGCGCCGCCTCTTCCTCGCGCCCGGTGGAGCCGTCGGGTATGCCGTTGTCCGGCACTACGAGCCCGCGCCGGGGGTGGACGAGGGGCTGGAGGGAGTGCCGGTGCCGGGGGCCGGAGGCTGCGCCGGATCGGGGTCGGCCGGTGCGTCCTCGCCGGTCCGCCAGGCGAGCGTCACGGTCAGGGCCGCCTTGGCCTCGCTCGCGGCGAGCAGCGAGACGACCGCGCCGGGTTTGACGGCGAGCTCGACGCCGAAGGAGACGGTCACCTCGTCGGGCCGGACAGCGGCGGCGGCCTGCCGCATCGCGGTGCCGACCCCCCGGATGAGGTCGTCGAGCCCCTCGACGCCCCGGGCCACCCGGTCGGTCACCCGTCCCGCGTCGGCGTATCCGCTCTGGGTGGGCACCAGCGCGCCCACGTCGGCCGTCCGCAGCAGGACGGGTCTGCCCCCGACCTGCACACGCACCACGTCGTCCCGCCCTGTCACACCGTCCCGCGACGTGTCCTGTGTCACCGCGCCCCCGCCCCCCGACTGCCGCAACGCACCGCCAACTCCGCCTGGACATCGAAGAGTTGACTCACCAGGCTAACGCCGGGAACGACCTCGGGGCGAGCCTCCCGCCAGGGTCGGCCTATCCTGGCCAGGAATCACCGTCAATCAGTCATCTCGTCATCCGCACGGAGCAGATCTTGTACTTCACCGACCGTGGCATCGAAGAGCTGGAGAAGCGGCGCGGCGAGGAGGAGGTCACCTTCGAGTGGCTCGCCGAACAGCTGCGGACCTTCGTCGACCTGAACCCCGACTTCGAGGTTCCGGTGGAGCGTCTGGCGACCTGGCTGGCACGGCTGGACGACGAGGACGAGGACGACGAGTAGGCCGCCGCGCCCGGCGCGGACCCTCAGTCGCCGCGAGCCGCGCGCACCTTGTCGTACGCGAATCCCAGCGCACCGTGGGCGAGCAGGACGGCCCCCGCGGTGATCCAGCCGGCACTGCGCCGGCGCAGACCGTAGAGGGCGAGCGGCACACCGGCGGCGAGCTGGGCGGCGGCCAGGCAGCGAGCCTTGGGGCCGCGCAGCCAGGGCCCGATGCTGCTGCTCTCGACGACGTCGAGTTCGGCGTGCACGGCGTCCCGCCAGCCCGGCCAGTCGACCTGCTCCCCGTCCGGCTGGACGCGGGCGACCTCGCGCAGCCGGTCGGCGGGCTCACCGGGGCTCAGCCCGGCGGGCAGGGTGAGCCCGGTGCGGGTGAGGACGGCGAGCAGTCCGCGCAGCCGGGCCCGGGCATCGGCCTCGGAGTCGGGCAGGGCGAGGGTTTCCAGGGACTGCATGTCGAGCACCGGGTCGAGGCCGAGGCGGGCGGCGAAGGTGCGCAGGGCCTCGTGCTCGCCGACCGGGGTCCCGTCGGCCAGCCAGACGTAGCCGACCGGGCGGCGGAAGCCGGAGGCGAGCGTGAAGCCGCCGCGGTCCGCGTCCCACCAGAGCGCGAGCACCGGCCAGGGCGCACCCACGGCGAGCGCCCCGGCCCAGCCGCCGAGCACCTGCTCGACGGACTCCCCGTCGGTCAGCCAGGGCTTCGCCTCGGGCACGAGGACGCTCCACTCGCGTCCGGCCCGGGCCAGCACCATCCGCTCGCGCAGGAGCTGCGCGGCGGGTCCGACGACGGCGGGTTCGGCGCGGCAGAGAAGCAGGGCACCGGCGGGTTCGGGGGACGGCATGGCCCCACGCTAGGCCAATTTGCCCGGATCGGACCACAAATGACCACCCTCGCGGGCCAGGCCGCGGAACGGACGTTCGCGACAGTCTTGACTTTCCCCATCCGCGATATATCGTGTTTCTCAGGGGATGCGATATGGCGCGTTCACCCCGGAGGAGGTCGCACCATGTCCGAGTGGTCCGTCGCGGAACCGCAGAAGCTCGCCTTCGACGATCCGGTCACGACCCTGCACGTCCGCATCGTCAACGGCACGGTCAACGTGGTGGGCACCGACGAGGGTTCCGCCCGCCTGGAGGTCTCGGACCTGGAGGGACCGCCGCTGCGGGTGACCCAGGAGAGCGGCGTGCTCTCCGTCGTCTACGACGACCTGCCCTGGAAGGGCTTCCTGAAGTGGCTCGACCGCAAGGGCTTCCGGCGCAGCGCGGTCGTCACGCTCGCGGTCCCCACGGGGACCCGGGTCGAGGTCGGCGTGGTCGGCGCGGCCGCCGTCGTCTCCGGCATGGCGGGGCGTACGGAGGTGAAGGGTGTCACCGGGGACACGACCCTGGTGGGCGTCACCGGTCCGGTCCGCACCAGCACGGTCTCCGGCAGCGTCGAGGCTCAGGCGGTCACCGGCGACCTCCGGTTCAATTCGGTCTCGGGGGACCTGACCGTCGTCGAGGGCTCGGGGTCCTTCGTGAAGGCGGACACCGTGAGCGGTTCGATGATCGTGGACCTGGACCCGGCGGGCCCCACGGACGTGGCGCTCACCAGCGTCTCCGGCGAGATCGCCATCCGCATCCCGCACCCGGCGGACACCGAGGTCGAGGCGAACACGGCGAGCGGAGCGGTGTCGAACGCCTTCGACGGGCTGCGGGTCTCCGGCCAGTGGGGCGCGCACAAGATCGCCGGCCGGCTCGGCGCGGGTTCGGGGAAGTTGCGGGCGACGACGGTGTCCGGCTCGATCGCGCTGCTGCGCAGGCCGCCGGGCGAGGACGACCCGCTGGACATGGAGCCGCACGACGCCGCGCAGGACAGCCCCGCCGAGAAGAAGGTGCTCTGACATGTCTCCCGTCTTCGCCCACGGCCGCCTTCGGCTCTACCTCCTCAAGCTGCTCGACGAGGCCCCGCGGCACGGCTATGAGGTGATCCGGCTCCTCGAGGAGCGCTTCCAGGGGCTCTACGCGCCGTCGGCAGGCACGGTCTATCCGCGCCTGGCGAAGCTGGAGAGCGAGGGCCTGGTCACGCACACCACCGAGGGCGGCCGCAAGGTGTACGCGATCACCGACGCGGGCCGCGCCGAACTGGCGGACCGCAGCGGTGAGCTGGCCGATCTGGAGCTGGAGATCCGCGAGTCGGTCGCCGAGCTGGCCGCCGAGATCCGCGACGACGTCCGGGGCGCGGCGGGCGAGCTGCGCCGCGAGGTGCGGGCCGCCGCGGCCGGCACCCGCGCCCGGAGCAACCCCTTCGGCAAGCTGGGCGACCTCGGCGATCTGGGCGACCTCAAGGACCTCACGGACAAGGACTCCTGGCGGGCCGCCAAGGAGGAGATGCGCCGGGCCAAGCAGGAGTGGAAGGAGCAGGCCCGGCGCGCGAAGGACGAGAGCCGCCGGGCCCGCGAGGAGGCCCAGCGGGCGCGCCGCCAGGCCAAGGAGGCGCAGGACCAGGTGCGGGAGCAGGCGCAGGAGGAGTTCCAGCGCATGGCCCGGCGCGTCCAGGACCAGGTGCAGGACCACTTCACGCGCGGCGACTGGCCGACGGGCGTCCGCGAGGGCCTGGCCGAACTGGCTAAGGAGTTCGGCGAGTTCGGCAAGAGCTTCGGCAAGGACACCGCACGCACGCAGCCGGCGCCCGAGCCCGAGTTCCGCCCCGCGTCGGACGCGGCCCCGGCCGAGTACGTCCCGTCCTGGGCCACGGAGGAGTCCACCGGCGACCCGACCCGCGACCTGGACCGCCTCCTGGACCGCTTCCGCGACGACATCCGCGACAGGGCTCGCGACCACGGCGTCACGGAGGATCAGCTCCGCCTGACCCGGGATCATTTGTCGGACGCGGCCGCGCACATCGCGGCGACTTTGGCGCCGGAGCGGAAGTCGAGCACCTCTGACGACCGGGGGACGGATCCCCGATCAAGCCCCTCCGGCGATTGAGGAGCGGGGCCCGGGGCGGAGCCCCGCGACCTCAGCCACGGCGCGGGCCCCGCTCAATCCCCTGGGCAGCCACGGCGCGGGCCCCTGGGCACAGTCACCCGGCAGCCCGCCCCGCGTCACCCCCGTACAGCACCCGCTCCACGCCCACCGCATTCACCCCGTACCCCTCCAGCACCTCGGAGGCGGTACCACCGGTCCGGGACACCAGGGCGAGCAGCAGATGCTCGTCACCGATGGACCGGTCCCCGTGCTGTACCGCGACCCGCAAGGACCCTTCCAGCACCTTCTTGGCCTCGCGCGTGAAGGACCGCCGCCCGCCGACGCGCCGCCCACCGGCCAACGCCCCGACCCCGTGGGCCTCTTCGACCCGGGCGACGATCTCGTCCACGTCGATCCCCAGCCCGGCGAGCGCCTCGGTGTCGGCCCGGGAGAGCCCCGCCCGGCGCCGGGCGACCCCGATCGCCCGCCCGATCTCTGCGCGGCGCGCCTCGTCGGCGAGCCCGAGCGCGTCCAGCACGAAGGCTCCCCGGCTGCCGCGGCGCTCCAGCAGGGCGAGCAGCAGATGCCCCTCGTCGACCTGCTCGGCCCGCTCACGCTCCGCGTGGACGACCGCTTCCTTGACGACGGCCCTGGCCGCCTCGGTGAACCGTTCGAACATCATCGCCTCCCGTACTTCTTGTGCACGGCTTGTCGGCTGACTCCCAGCTCGGCCGCGATGTCCTGCCACGACCAGCCCTGATGGCGCGCACTGCGCACCTGTACCGCTTCCAGCTGCTCAAGCAGCCGCCGCAGCGCGGCGACCGCCCGCAATCCGACCCGCGGATCGCGGGCGCCCGCCTGCTCGGCGAGATCCGTTGCCTCGGTCATGATGTCAATTTAGGTTGACAGCGAGTCGATGTCAACCAGAATTGACACGCGGGGCGGCAGAAAGGGCGCCCCGGAGACCCGGGACGCCCTTCGACCTCGTACGCCCACTGCTCAGACGCTGAGCACGACCTTTCCGAACAGGTCGCCGCCGGCCATCTTCACGAACCCTTCGCGGGCCCGGTCCAGGGGCAGCACCTCGTCGACGACCGGCCGCACACCGGTGGCGGCGCAGAAGGAGAGCAGGTCCTCCAGCTCGTCCTTGGAACCCATCGTCGAGCCGACGACCTTGAGCTCCAGGAAGAAGATGCGGTTCAGTTCGGCGGCGGGCGGGTTGGGGCCGCTGGTGGCACCGGAGATGACCAGGGTGCCGCCCGGCTTCAGGGACTTGACCGAGTGCGACCAGGTCGCGGCGCCCACCGTCTCGATCACGGCGTCCACCCGCTGCGGCAGCCGCGCCCCGGACTCCACGGCCTCGACCGCGCCCAGTTCCAGGGCCCGCTTGCGCTTGGCCTCGTCCCGGCTGGTGGCGAAGACCCGCAGCCCGGCGGCCTTGCCGAGGGCGATCGCGGCGGTCGCGACACCGCCGCCCGCGCCCTGCACGAGCACCGAGTCACCGGGCCGCACCCCGGCGTTGGTGAACAGCATCCGGTACGCGGTCAGCCAGGCGGTGGGCAGACAGGCGGCCTCCTCGAAGGAGAGCTCCTTGGGCTTGGGCAGCACGTTCCACACGGGCACGGTGACCTGTTCGGCGAAGGTGCCCTGGTACTTCTCCGTGAGGATGGAGCGGCGCTCGCGCGGCCCGACACCGTGGCCGGTCTCGCCGATGACGGAGTGCAGGACGACCTCGTTGCCGTCGCTGTCGATCCCGGCGGCGTCGCAGCCGAGGATCATCGGCAGCGACTCCTCGCCGAGACCGACCCCGCGCAGGGACCACAGATCGTGATGGTTGAGGGAGGCGGCCTTGACGTTCACGGTGGTCCAGCCGGGCCGGTTCTCGGGGGCGGGCCGCTCCCCCAGTTCCAGGCCGTTCAGCGGCTGATCACGGTCGATGCGGGCTGCGTAGGCGGCGAACATGACCTTGACGATAGGGCCGGTGCCACGCGCGGGGAACCATCCCCGCCTGTGACACACGTCCTCTAGCCAGCGGGCCCGGCAACGGAAAAGGCCCCGCCGGAGCGGGGCCTCGACCCGTGGCGGACACGCGACGGCTCAGCGCCGGGCGACGCCCTCGGCCCGCGCCGCGGCGGCGACGGCGGCGGTGACGGCAGGCGCCACCCGCTCGTCGAACGGCGACGGAATCACGTACTCGGCCGACAGGTCGTCCCCGACCACGGCGGCCAGCGCCTCCGCGGCGGCGATCTTCATCGTCTCGGTGATCCGGGAGGCCCGGACCTGGAGCGCGCCCGCGAAGATGCCGGGGAACGCCAGGACGTTGTTGATCTGGTTCGGGAAGTCCGAGCGCCCGGTCGCGACCACGGCCGCGTACTTGTGGGCGACGTCGGGGTGCACCTCGGGGTTCGGGTTGGCCATCGCGAAGACGAAGGCACCCGGCGCCATGGAGGCGACCGCCTGCTCGGGGACCGTGCCGCCGGAGACGCCGATGTAGACGTCGGCGCCCGCGAGGGCGTCCTCCAGCGAACCGGACAGACCGGCCTTGTTGGTGATCTCGGCCAGCTCGCGCTTGACCGCCGTGAGGTCCTCGCGGTCCCGGCTGACGATGCCCTTGCGGTCGGTGACCGCGACGTCGCCGAGGCCCGCCTCGATGAGGAACTTGGCGATGGCGACGCCCGCCGCACCGGCGCCGCTGATCACTCCGCGCAGCTCGCCGAGCGTGCGCCCGCTGAGCCGGGCCGCGTTCTTCAGCGCGGCCAGCGTCACGACGGCGGTGCCGTGCTGGTCGTCGTGGAAGACCGGGATGTCCAGGTTCTCCTGGAGCCTGCGCTCGATCTCGAAGCACCGCGGCGCCGAGATGTCCTCGAGGTTCACGCCGCCGAAGGACGGCGCGAGGCGCACCACGGTGTCCACGATCTCGTCGACGTCCGTCGTCGCGAGCGCGATCGGCACCGCGTCCACGCCGCCGAACTGCTTGAAGAGAATGGCCTTGCCCTCCATCACCGGGAGGGAGGCCTCGGGGCCGATGTCCCCGAGTCCGAGCACGGCCGTACCGTCCGTCACGACGGCCACGACGCTCGACTTCCACGTGTAGTCGTGGACGAGCTCCGGCCGCTCGGCGATCGCGCTGCACACCTTCGCGACGCCGGGCGTGTACGCCAGGGACAGGTCGTCCTTGTCGCGGACCGGCACGGTGGCCTGCACGGCCATCTTGCCGCCACGGTGCAGTGCGAAGGCCGGATCGAAGGGCTCGTCAGCGCCTTCGTTGCCGGTATTCGCGTCGCTGCGAGGATTGACGATCTCCGCTGCCACTTGTCTGACCCCTTAAGTCTTATTGCTTCGTTGAGGGTGGGTCCGCCCCTGGTTGAGGAGCGGGCGGGCACCGCGTACGTCCCAGCCGGGCCCGTTTGTGGCCGGCTTCGCGGGTACGTACACGACGGACGCGCCGCACGCGCGCCCTGAGCCCCGGATGAGGGGTGTAAAGAACCTTCTTACCCGACGGACCGTGCCGCGGACGAGCCCATTCGTGATCGATCACGTGGCGGTGACATGACTCATAGCCACATGTCTGGACACGGCATGGAGCCGGGCCGCGCGAGACGGGGGGAAGCGACCCCATAGCGACCGAATAATGAGACAGCGGGCGGTTCGCCGGAGATCCTCCGGCCGGTGGGCGATACGTCCGCAGATGATGTGGACCCCATGCACCGTGATGTGCCGACCTGTTGACCGACTTGAGTCACCCGTTATCCGATTTTGACATCACCGCGCCCCTGAACGACCCGGTCCGAATGGCAAGATGCCTCATCACGCAGGTCGCGACACCCGAAGGCGTGTGCCACGGCGACCCTGACGGCCACTCCCCCATCCCTGCCGGAGGACCCCACCATGACCGCAAGCACCACCCGTCGCTCGACCGCGAAGGCCGGGAAGTCCGTGAAGACCCGGATAGCCGCGGCCGGCGCGATCGCGGTCGCCGGCACGCTGCTGCTCACCGGCTGCGGCGACCAGACGAAGTCGGACGAGTCCGGCTCCGACACGTCCTCCTCCAAGAGCGCGCCGCTCGCGGACAAGCTCCCCAAGGAGATCCGCGACAAGGGTGTCATCCGGGTCGGCTCGGACATCGCGTACGCGCCGGTCGAGTTCAAGGACAAGTCGGGCAAGGCCATCGGCATCGACCCCGACCTGGCCGACGCGATGGGCAAGCAGCTCGGCGTGAAGTTCGAGTTCCAGAACGGCACGTTCGACACCCTGGTCACCGGCCTGCGCTCGAACCGGTACGACCTCGCCATGTCGGCCATGACCGACACCAAGGACCGCCAGGACGGCATCGACTCCGACACCGGCAAGAAGGTCGGCGAGGGCGTCGACTTCGTCGACTACTTCAACGCCGGCGTCTCCATCTACACGCCGAAGGGCAAGACCCAGGGGATCAAGACCTGGGAGGACCTGTGCGGCAAGAAGATCGTGGTGCAGCGCGGCACGGTCTCCCACGACCTCGCCAAGGCGCAGGCCAAGAAGTGTCCGTCGGGCAAGAAGCTCGGCATCCAGGCCTTCGACGACGACCAGCAGGCGCAGACCCGGCTGCGCTCGGGCGGCGCCGACGCCGGCTCCTCCGACTTCCCGGTCGCCGCGTACGCGGTCAAGACCTCGGGCGGCGGCAAGGACTTCGAGATCGTCGGCGACCAGGTCGAGGCGGCGCCGTACGGCATCGCCGTCGCCAAGTCCCAGACGCAGCTGCGCGATGCCATCAAGGCCGCGCTCGACGCCGTCATCAAGAACGGCGAGTACGACAAGATCATCGCCAAGTGGGGCGTCGAGGCGGGCGCGGTGAAGGCCGCCACCGTCAACGGCGGCAAGTAAGGCAACCCGCAACGCCTGACGCGTCGTTGAAAGGCAACATCCGTGTCTGTTGACATAGGCAAGACGGGCGGCGGCCCCGAGGACACGCCGCCGCCCGCGACCCACCCGGAGACCATCAAGGCCATCCCGGTGCGGCACTACGGCCGGTACGTCGCCGCCGTCATCGCCCTCGCGCTGCTCGGCTCGATCATCTACGCCTTCGGCCAGGGCAAGATCAACTGGGGTGCGGTCCCCGACTACTTCTTCGACGACCGCATCCTGACGGGCGTCGGCAAGACGCTCCTGCTGACGGTCCTCGCGATGGTGATCGGCATCGTCGGCGGCATCCTGCTCGCCGTCATGCGCCTGTCGAAGAACCCGGTGACCAGCTCGATCGCCTGGTTCTACATCTGGTTCTTCCGCGGCACCCCGGTCCTGGTCCAGCTGTTCATCTGGTTCAACCTGGGCCTGGTCTTCGAGTACATCAACCTCGGGCCGATCTACAAGGACTACTGGTCGTCCTTCATGACGCCGCTGCTCACGGCCCTGCTGGGCCTGGGCCTCAACGAGGCGGCGTACATGGCGGAGATCTGCCGCGCCGGTCTGCTCTCGGTCGACGAGGGCCAGACCGAGGCGTCGCACGCGCTCGGCATGAGCCACTCCAAGACGCTGCGCCGCATCGTGATCCCGCAGGCGATGCGGGTGATCGTGCCGCCGACCGGCAACGAAGTCATCAACATGCTGAAGACCACCTCGCTCGTCGCGGCGGTCCAGTTCAACGAGCTCTTCCGGGCCGCGCAGGACATCGGCCAGCAGTCCGGTTCGCCGGTGGAGATGTACTTCCTGGCGGCCGCCTGGTACCTGATCATGACGTCGATCCTCAGCGTCGGCCAGTACTACATCGAGCGCTACTACGCGCGCGGTACGTCCCGCCAACTGCCGGACACTCCGTGGCAGAAGGTGAGGGCCACCGTGTTCTCCTTCTCGAACCGTTCGGGGGCGGTGAGCGCATGAGCGAGCAGCAGCACGCGATGGTCAGGGCCGAGGGCGTCCACAAGTCCTTCGGCAACGTGCAGGTCCTCAAGGGCATCGACCTGGAGGTCAAGCAGGGCGAGGTCTTCTGCCTCATCGGCCCGTCGGGCTCCGGCAAGTCGACGTTCCTGCGCTGCATCAACCACCTGGAGCAGATCAACGCCGGCCGGCTCTACGTCGACGGTGAACTGGTCGGCTACCGGCAGCAGGGCGACAAGCTCTACGAGCTGCGCGACCGGGAGGTCGCGATGAAGCGCCGGGACATCGGCATGGTCTTCCAGCGCTTCAACCTCTTCCCGCACATGACGGCGCTCGAGAACGTCATGGAGGCGCCGGTCCAGGTCAAGAAGGTGTCGAAGGCGCAGGCCAGGGCCCGTGCCGGAGAACTCCTGGAGCGGGTCGGTCTCGCCGACAAGGCGGGCAACTACCCCTCGCAGCTCTCCGGCGGGCAGCAGCAGCGCGTGGCGATCGCCCGCGCGCTCGCGATGGACCCGAAGCTGATGCTGTTCGACGAGCCGACGTCGGCCCTCGACCCGGAGCTGGTCGGCGACGTCCTCGACGTCATGCGCGATCTCGCCGAGTCCGGCATGACGATGGTCGTCGTCACGCACGAGATGGGCTTCGCGCGGGAGGTCGGTGACAGCCTCGTCTTCATGGACGAGGGCGTGGTGGTGGAATCAGGCCATCCCCGAGATGTCCTGACCAGCCCCCGGCACGAGCGCACCCAGTCGTTCCTGTCGAAGGTCCTCTGACCCAAGCCCCGCCCCCGCGCCCCTTTCGACGAGATGCCGCACGAAGTGCGCACCTCGGGGGGCGCGGGGAACTGCGCGACCCGCGCCCGACGATCACCGGGGAGCAGCGCGAAGCGCACGCTCCAGGGGCGCGGGGAACTGCGCGAGAAGCGGCCACCGCGCCGCGGACGAACGACAGCCCGACAGGGGCGCGGGGAACTGCGCGAGAAGCCACGACGCACCCGACACCCGGCACCCGGCACTCGCCCCCGGCACCGTCACCTCAAGGCCAGCACCAGCGCATCACTCGGCGACCCCCACACGACCCGCGCCTCCCCGAACCCGGCCCCCCGCAACGCCGAGACATGCCACCCCACCGACGGCGTGTCCCCCTCGGCATGCTCCCCGTAGATCTCGAACCGCCGCGCCGTGGGCCCGGCCAGCACCGGATCGGCGGCGGCCAGCGCCCACCAGTCGGCCCAGTCCACGGCCCCGCGCCCCCGCGCCTCCTCCATGCGAGCGTGCCGAAGAGCGCGCTCGGCACCATTGATCCGCGGGGTCGAGTCGTCGATCATGTGGTCCGCATTCATGAACACACCCCCGTCCCGCACCAGCGGGGCGAGTTGGCCATAGAGGGCGGCGAGAGGCTCGGCGTGCAGCCAGTGCAGGGCGGTGGCGGTGAGCACGGCGTCGTACGAGTCGTGCGGCAGCGCCCGCGTCCAGTCGGGATCCTTCAGGTCGGCGGTGACGAAGGAGACCCGCTCGTCCCCCTCGAACGTGCCGCGCGCGATGGCCAGCAGCGCCGGATCGAGATCGACGCCCACGCTCGTCGCCCGCGGGAACCGCGTGAGCAGCCGGTCCGTGATACTTCCCGTACCGCACGCGAGGTCGAGCACCCGGGGCGCCGTCCCCACACACGCCTCGACCATGTCGAGCATGACCCGGAACCGCTCCTCGCGGTCGGGCATGTACCACTCCTGCTGGCGGTCCCAGCTCTCCTGCCAGGAGCGCCAGTCGATGGTGGTCGGTGTCGTCATGAGAGGCCTCCCGTGCGGGCACCGCTCCCCGCGATGCGTAATACCCTGAAAGCAGTAGTGAGCATTACACTCACACTGGACGACGATAGCCCGCCCCGGTAAGGACTACAAGTGGAACTGGCCTATTACTCGGACTACGCAGTGCGCCTCGTCAACACCGAGGAGCCGGGCCGCGGCAAGGACTCCCTGACCACGGTCGACGCGGTGCGCGACCTCTTCGGCCCCAGTCAGGACGCGGCCCGCCGGGCCACGGACGCCGACCTGACCCGCTTCAGGAGCGTACGAGGGCGGCTGCGCGCGGTGTTCGAGGCGGCCGACGGCGGCGAGGAGGAACTCGCCGTGAACCTGCTGAACTCCCTGCTCCTGGAGTTCCCGGTGAGCCCGCAGGTCTCCGGGCACGACCACCGCGACGACGACGGCCGACCGCTGTGGCACATGCACCTGGCGGACCACCCGTCGAACGCGACCGCGGGTTACGCGGCGATCGCCGCGATGGGCCTCGCCTTCCACCTCACGGAGTACGGCGTGGACCGGCTCGGCCTGTGCGAGGCGGCGCCGTGCCGCAACGCCTATCTGGACACGTCCACCAACCGCTCGCGCCGCTACTGCTCGGACCGCTGTGCGACCCGCGCCAACGTCGCCGCCTACCGCGCCCGCAAGCGCCTGGAGGCCGAGGAGCGTTCGGAGCGCGCGGACCGTACCGAGCGGACGGGACGCACGGCGGAGAACACCCAGGACAGCACGGCGCCGACCGAGCGCTGACGCTCCCCCTCCACCCACGGCTTGCGCATCCGCAGCCGCCCGCGCACCCTGGCGAGCACCAGTTCGTCGGGGACCACGCCGTAGACGGTGCTGTCACCGCCGGCGGCGGCGTTGTCGCCCAGCACCCACCAGCCGCCCTCGCGCCGCTCGGCGATCCGCTTGACGACCAGCAGATCCTGCTGGAACGGATGGCGCAGGATGATCACGTCGCCCGGCCGCACCCGCGCTCCGTGGTGCACGAGCAGCCAGTCCCCCGGATACAGGGTGGGCACCATGGAGGGCCCCTCCACCTCGATGAGCTGGAACGGCACCCTGCCCTCCCGCGCTTCCTCCGCCGCCGTCTCGGGCATCAGACAACCTCCCCGGTCCCTTGCGGTCCCATCCTCCACCAGTCCCAGTCTCACCCTGGACTTTTGTCCTAAGCCCCCGGGGGCACCCGAGAAAACCCGTCCTGCACGGAGTAATGTCCCACCTGAGAAGACGATCACGAGGAAGGACAGCTACATGCTTTCCCGCCTGTTCGCCCCCAAGGTGAAGGCCAGTGCCCACTGCGACCTCCCCTGCGGCGTGTACGACCCGGCCCAGGCCCGCATCGAGGCCGAGTCGGTCAAGGCCGTCCAGGAGAAGATGGCGGCCAACGACGACGCGCACTTCCAGGCGCGCGCCACGGTCATCAAGGAGCAGCGAGCAGAGCTCGCCAAGCACCACGTCTCGGTGCTGTGGAGCGACTACTTCAAGCCCCCGCACTTCGAGAAGTACCCGGAGCTGCACCAGCTGGTCAACGACACCCTGAAGGCCCTCTCGGCCGCCAAGGGCTCGACCGACCCGGCCACGGGCCAGAAGGCGCTCGACTACATCGCCCAGATCGACAAGATCTTCTGGGAGACCAAGAAGGCTTGATCCCTGATCATGCCGTTTGACCTGCGTTTTCCTTGTTCGCATGGTCTTCCGGTCCGCACCTGGTCCACGGTTCGCCGCATCCCGGCACTCTGATGGACCAGGTGCGGTCTTCTTTTTCCCGGACTTCACTGACTTCCTGGAGTTCCCGGAGTTCCCGAACTTCCGGACTTGCTTCCGGACTTCCACCCACCCGCCCCAGGAGCCCCGCCCGTGCCGCGCAGCAGCCCCCGTCCCCGCGTCCTCTACGTCACCGACCTCGCGTACGAGGCCCGTGGCCGCCGCTACTGCGACGAGGACATCTTCCTCACCTCCCGGCTGCGCTCCGCCTTCGACCTGGCGCTGTGCCACCCGCTGGACGCGGCCGGTCTCATGGACGACTTCGACGCGGTCGTGGTGCGCAACAGCGGTCCGGTGCTCGGCTACCAGGAGGCGTACGACGCGTTCCGCGCCCGGGCCCTCGCGCAGGGCACCCTCGTCTACAACCCGCTCCACGGGCGGGCCGACATGGCGGGCAAGCAGTACCTGCTGGACCTGACCGCGGAGGGCCGGCCGGTCATCCCGACCGTCGACCGCCCCGCCGACCTGGAGAAGCTCCCGGAGGCGCCCGCCTACGTGGCGAAGCCGAAGCTGGGCGCGGACTCGATCGGCCTGCGCCGGGTGACCCCGGCGGAGCTCACCGAACTCTCTTACGAAGAGGGCCTCTTGGTGCAGCCCTACATCGACTTCGTCCACGAGGTCTCGTTCTACTTCGTCGACGACGCACTCCAGTACGCCCTCTACGCACCCGACCCGGACCGCCGCTGGGAGCTGCGCCCCTACGAGATCACCGCCGCCGACCGGGAGTTCGCCCGCTCCTTCATCGACTGGAACACCCTCCCGTACGGCATCCAGCGCGTCGACGCCTGCCGCACCCGCGAGGGCGACCTGCTGCTCGTGGAGCTGGAGGACCTCAACCCGTACCTCTCGCTCGACCTGGTGGACGACGCGACGCGGGACGCCTTCGTGGCGGCGATGACGGCGTCGGTCCGGTCGGCGGTCTCCGCGGGCTAGGGCGGAACACGCCCTAGCTCTCCGGCAGACTCCGCACGACCCGGGCCGGATTGCCCACGGCGACCACGTCGGCGGGCAGATCGCGGGTGACGACCGAGCCCGCGCCGACGACCGTGTTCGCGCCGATGGTGACGCCGGGGCAGACGATGACCCCGCCGCCCAGCCAGACGTTGTCACCGATGGTGATCGGCCGCGCGGCCTCCCACTTGGCGCGGCGCGGTTCCGCCTCGAGAGGGTGCGTGGGCGTGAGCAGCTGGACGTTCGGGCCGATCTGGACGTCCTCGCCGATCCTGATGGGCGCCACGTCGAGGAAGACGGCCCCGTAGTTGACGAAGGTCCGCGCGCCGATGCTGACGTACCGCCCGTAGTCGACGGCGAGCGGCGGCCGCACCACGACGTCCTCGCCCACCTCGCCGAGGAGTTCGCGCAGCAGGGCCTGGCGCGCGGGCAGGTCGGTGACGCTGCTGGCGTTGTACCGCTCGCCCAGTTCGGCGGCGCGCAGCGCGTCCGTCTCCAGTTCGGGGTCGTCGGCGAGGTAGAGGTCACCGGCGAGCATGCGCTCCTTCTGACTGCGGTTCTCGGGGCGCGGCCAGTCGCGCACCTCGGTCACCGCCGACACCGGCAGCGGACCGTAGAGGTGCGGGAAGCGCTCCCCGCCCGGCACCGCCTCCTCGACCCGCACCGGGACGCCGTCGAGGCGTGCCGGGTCGACGACGAGGACCACCAGGTCGCCCGGGGCGGGATCCGTCCCGTACAGCAGTTCGGCGACCTGGCGCACCTGGTGCGGGAACGAGAAGTGGATGAAGCCGACCTCGGGGAGGGTCCGGCCGCGGGTCGACATCTCGTACGTCCCCGCGGCCCGGGCGCTCTCCCACAGGCGTCGCTCGGTGATGTGCAGCAGCTCGATCATGCCCCCAACGTACGGGGCCGGTGGGGTCACCGTGTCCTGGTGTAGCGACGCACGAGCACGCCGTTGCCGAACGTGCGGTTCTCCGTGAGGTCGAACCGGTCGAGTGAGTACGCGCGTCCGCCGAACATCGGCATGCCGCCCCCGAACACCACCGGGTAGGTCTTCAGCACGAGTTCGTCGATCTCGTCCGCGAGCAGCCCGGCGAGCTGCGCGCCGCCGCACAGCCAGATGTCCAGGTCGCTGTCCTCGGACTTGAGTTCGCGGACCTTGCCGACCACGTCGTCATGGATCAGCCGCACGTTCGGGTGCGGGGACTCGGCGAGGGTGCGCGTGAGGACGTACTCGCGCAGGTGCCCGTACGGGCTGGTGAGGCCGAGGTCCAGGCCCACCTGGTAGCTGTTGCGGCCCTGGATCACGGTGTCGAACTTCTTGTTCGCGACCCCGTCCAGGCCGAGGGCCTCCCGGCCGGCCGCCGAGACGGTGTCCGGGTACTCGCTGGTCAGATAGGCGAGGAACTCCTCGTCGACGAACGGCATGAACATGGTGCCGTCGCCGGTCTCGTCTCCGATGAAGCCGTCGATGGACACGGCGACGAAGTACGTGAGCTTGCGCAAGCTGGTCTCTTTCCGCTGGGGACAAGGGAGTTGGGGCGTCGGGCGCCCGAACCACTTCAGTTATAGTGCTTCATGTGTAGTGGTTGCAAGGGTCTTTCTCGCGTCCCGTCGGGCGAGGGCGAGAGTCCATGGAGGAGGAGTCGGACATGGTGCGGAATCCCGAGCGCAGAGCGGCCCTGGTCGACGCGGGCGTCGAGGTGCTGGCGACCGAGGGGGCGCGCGGGCTGACCTTCCGCGCGGTGGACACGGCGGCGGGCGTGCCGACGGGCACGGCGTCGAACTACTTCGCCAACCGCGACGACCTGCTGCACCAGATCGACACCTGGCTGCACCAGCGGCTCGCGCCGGACCCGGACGCCGTCGCGGAACTGCTGGCCAGGCCCCGGGACCGGGCCCTGGTCGCTGCGTTCATGCACAACCTGATGGGCCGTGTACAGCGCGACCGCACCGGATTCCTCGCGATGATGGAGATGCGGCTGGAGGCGAGCCGCCGCCCGGACCTGCGCGCGTCCCTGATGAACTCGCTCCGCGGCGACCTCGACGAGGCCATCGCCTTCCACACGCAGTCGGACCTGCCCGGCGGCCCGGAGGAGATCACCCTCCTCTACCTGGGCATGCGCGGCCTCATCCTGGAACACCTGACGATGCCCGGACTGCTGGACGGCGCGGTCCCGGGGGCGATGGTGCCGGACGACCTGGTGACCCGCCTCGTCGAGCGGATCCTTCCCGAGGGCTGAGGGGCCGAAGGCTGAGGGGCCGAAGGCTGAGGGGCCGAGGACTGAGGGGCCGAGGGGCTGGTCAGCCGCCCTGCGGCTCGCGCCACATGGGCCACATCGTCGGTCCGTCCGGCAGCTGGAGGGGACGGTTCATGACGGTGAAGCCGAGCCGCTCGTACAGGGCGCGGCTGCGGGCGCTGCTGGCCTCCAGGTACGCGGGCCGCCCCGCGCGGTCGCACCGGTCGAGCACCGGCGTCATCAGCGCGGTGCCGAGCCCCTCGCCCTGCCGCTCCGGTGCGACGCCGATCATCCAGAGGTAGGTGTGGGCCCGCCCCTGCGGGTGCGCCTCGTCCAGCAGGCGGGCGATCTCCTCGATCCGCGCGTTGTCCGGATCGACGGCCTCGCGCACCTGGGCGGGCCCGTCCTCGTCGTCGGCGTGCGGCGCGTCCGGCACCTCCATCCAGAGCGCGACGGCCGAATCGTCCTCCAGCAGGTCGACGTACCCTCCGGACCCCTCGGCGAGCGTCGCATCGGTGAACGCCCCCATCAGCCCCGAGTGCCGGACCCGCCGGTACTCGGCGCCGGGAAACACCCAGCTGCTGACCGGATCGTCCATGAACGCCCGATCGAGCAGCCCCACTATCCGCTCCCGGTCCCCCGGCTCCCCTCGCCGAACCCCCACACCCACGCCCAACCGCCCCCACTCAACTGACCACGCCTACCTACCAGTTGGCACCCTAAACGATCAGCCCTCCCCCCGCACCCAAGCCCCGAAAGGCCCACGAGGAACTCCCCACCCAGCCTCCCCAAGGGGCGCGAGGAACTGCGCACCCAGCCCCCACCGGCCCGCACACGAAGAACCACCCAGGGGCGCGGGGAACTGCGCACCCAGCCACACCCCACCCGCACCCCACACCCAACAGCCCCCGGCACTCACCACGAACGACGGCGGCCCACCACGAACGACGGCGGCCCGCCACACAGCAGGCCGCCGAACAACACCCGCCCCGAGCGGAGCGCTACCGTTCCCTACGGGTGACGAACTCCGCCAGCGACAACAACCCTCCCGCCGCCTCCGGCACCGGCACCGCCCGCTGCAGCTCGGCCACGGCCCGGGCCATCTGATCGGCGGCCTGCGCCTGCGCCCAGTCCCGCCCGCCGGCCCGCTCGACCGCGAGCGCGATCGCCTCGATGTCGGCCGGTCCCTCCTCCCCCGGACCCGGCGGCCCGTACCGCGCGGCCAGTTCGTCCGCCGCGGGACCGCCGGAGGCCAGCGCCGCGACGACCGGCAGGGACTTCTTGCGGACGACCAGATCGGCGCCCGCCGGCTTCCCGGTACGGGCCGGATCCCCCCAGATCCCGATCACGTCGTCGATCAGCTGGAAGGCAAGACCGGCCGCCCGCCCGAACGCGTCGAGCGCCGCGACCTCCTCCTCCCCCGCTCCCGCATACAGCCCGCCCAGCGCACAGGCGCAGCCGAGCAGGGCCCCGGTCTTGGCCTCCGCCATGGCGAGCGTCTCCGCGAGACCGGTCTCCGCCGGGTCGCGCCGCTCCAGGGCGACATCGGCGGCCTGGCCCGCGCACAACTCCACGACGCAGGCGGCGAGCCGGGCCAGCGCGGCGGGGGCCACCGGGTGCCCGTCGTCGAGGAGCAGCCGCTGCGCCTGGGCCTGCAGCGCGTCCCCCGTGAGGATGGCGTCCGCGTCACCGAACACCGCCCACGCGGTGGGCCGGTGCCTGCGGGTGGCGTCGCGGTCCATCACGTCGTCGTGCAGCAGCGAGAAGTTGTGCGTCAGCTCGACGGCGGCCGCGGCCGGCACCGCCTGCTCGGTCCGCCCGCCGAGGGCACGCGCCGCGGCGAGCACCAGGGCGGGCCGCACGGCCTTGCCCGCGTGCCCCACCGCCGGTGTACCGTCCGCGTGCTGCCAGCCGAAGTGGTAGAGGGCGACGCGGCGTATGGACCCCGGCAGGGCCTCGACGGCCCGCCGCAGCGCGGGGTCGACCGATTTCCTGGCCTGCGCCAGGATCGTCGCGGCTTCCTGGGCCTCGGGCGACTGCAGCGTGTTCGCGGTCTCCGTCGTCTGTGTCACGGGCCCACCCCGGAACAGCGGCGATGCCCGGCCGCGTGGCCCCGCGGCACCCCCGCCCGGGCGGGCGGGGACACGGCGTACCGGGTGCGGCTCGTCACCGCCACCGGCCGATCTCGACGTTCTCCAGAACTCCCAGCGCGTCCGGCACCAGGACGGCCGCCGAGTAGTACGTGGTCACCAGGTACGAGATGATCGCCTGCTCGCTGATGCCCATGAACCGCACCGACAGGCTCGGCTCGATCTCGTCCGGGATGCCGGACTGGCGCAGCCCGATGACGCCCTGTTCCTCCAAGCCCGTACGCATGCAGATGATGGACGTGGTCCGCGCGTCGCTGATCGGGATCTTCCCGCACGGATAGATCGGCACCCCGCGCCAGGTCGGGATGCGGTGCCCGCCGACGTCGATGCTCTCCGGGACCAGGCCCCGCTTGTTGCACTCGCGGCCGAACGCGGCGATCGCCTTGGGGTGCGCGAGGAACACCTTGGAGCCGCGCCGCCTGCTGAGCAGCTCGTCCATGTCGTCGGGGCTGGGCACACCGTCGTGCGGCTGCAGCCGCTGGTCGTACTCGCAGTTGTTGAGCAGGCCGAACTCCCGGTTGTTGACCAGCTCGTGCTCCTGGCGCTCCTTCAACGCCTCGACGGTCAGCCGGAGCTGGTGCTCCGTCTGGTTCATCGGCTGGTTGTAGAGGTCGGCCACGCGCGTGTGGATGCGCAGCACGGTCTGGGCGACACTCAGCTCGTACTCGCGCGGCGCCGCGTCGTAGTCGACGAACGTGCCCGGCAGGACGGCCTCGCCGACGTGGCCGGCCGAGAGATCGATCTCCTTCTCGCCGTAGTTGTTCGACCGCTGCTCCGGCACGGAGCGCAGCTGCTGGAGATGGTCCCGCAGGGCTTCCGACCGCTCGGCGACCTGCTCCAGGTCGCGGCGCGGCAGGACGAGGACGGTGCACGCGGTGGCCGCGCGTGCCGTGTACTCCCAGATGCCCTCGTCGTCGAGCAGGGCCTGCTCGCCGAAGTAGGAGCCGTCGGCGAGGACGCCGAGCACCGCGTCGTCGCCGTACGGGCCCGTGCCGACCTTCTCCACGCGGCCGTGCGCGAGCAGGAACACCTCGTCCGCCTGGCTGCCGAACGAGGCGAGCACGTCGCCGGCCGCGAACTCCCGCTGCGCGCACCGCTGGGCCAGCTCGCCGAGGACATCGGGGTCCTCGAAGTCGCGCAGCGCGGGCAGCTCCCCCAGCTCGGCGGGGATGACCCGCACGTCGTCCCCGGTCTTCACGAAGGTGATCCGCCCGTCACCCACCGAGTAGCTCAGCCTGCGGTTCACCCGGTACGTACCGCCCTGTACGTCCACCCACGGCAGTGTCCTCAGCAGCCAGCGGGAGCTGATCTCCTGCATCTGCGGGGCGGACTTGGTGGTGGTGGCCAGATTCCGCGCGGCGGATGTGCCGAGGCTCTTCTGTCCCCCCGAGCCCGCCTGATCCGCACGGACCTCTTCGCCTACCGACATCGCTATGCCTCCCGATCATGAACCGACCTGCGGGGGAAAGCCTTCCAGTACAGCGAGTGGCGACGCCATTACACGAATGAGGGGGAATGGACCGGCCCGACACGGGGCATGGGCGGCATTTTTCGCACGCGGCGTTGCTCCGTACCGCCGATTTCCGGAACTCGAAGATCCCGGTGCGCGTTGATCGGGGAACGGCTTCCCACACGACTCCGGCAGAACCGACAGAAGAGGTGACCCCCATGGCGGGCTTCCTGGACAAGGCCAAGGAACAGGCGCAGCGCGGACTGACGCAGGGCAAGCAGAAGCTGGACGAGGTGCAGGCGCAGCGTGCGGGCGGCGACCTGCTGAAGAAGCTGGGCGCGGCGTACTACGCGGAGCGCTCGGGCACCGGCAGCCCCGAGGCCACGCAGGCTGCGCTGCGCGCCCTGGAAGCACACATCGCGACGAACGGGGACGGGGTCCTGCACAGCTGACCTCGGCTCCGGGCGGGGCGCACCGCTGTCCGGAACGGCTCGCACGGAATCCGAACGAGTAGTCCTTGCCGGGTCGTTCCGGGTACAAGCAGCAGTATGAGACGGCCCGCGGGAGGCGGCCGTCGCCCCCGCGAAGGAGTCGGTCATGGCCCCACCCATGTCCGCAGCCGGTTTTCTCACCGCTCTCGAGGCCGAAGGCCTGACGGTGGTCGAAGTCGGCGACTGGCAGCACCACAACCGCAACCACAAGGGCGCCTGGGGTCCGGTGAACGGGGTGATGATCCATCACACCGTCACCCGGGGCAGCGCGGCGACGGTCCGCATCTGCCGCGACGGACACGCGGACCTGCCGGGTCCGCTCTGCCACGGCGTGATCACCAAGGACGGCCGCGTCCACCTGGTCGGCTACGGCCGGGCGAACCACGCAGGGCTCGGTGACGACGACGTGCTGCGCGCGGTCGTCGCGGAGAAGGCGCTGCCGCACGACAACGAGGCGAACACGGACGGCAACAGCCGCTTCTACGGCTTCGAGTGCGAGAACCTCGGTGACGGCGACGACCCGTGGCCGGATGTCCAGCTGGCGGCCATCGAGAAGGCGGCCACGGCGATCTGCCGCCACCACGGCTGGACGGAGCGGTCCGTCATCGGCCACCTGGAGTGGCAGCCCGGCAAGATCGACCCGAAGGGCTTCACGATGGCCTGGCTGCGCGAGCGCGTCCGGGACCGGCTGAAGTAGGCCGCGACGGCGGGCGGGCACCCGGACACATGTCCGACAATGGCCGGGTGCCCCGCCCGCCCCTCGCCGACCTGAGCCCCCGACTTCCGTCACCCCTGACGGAGATCGACGACGACCGCTTCGCCCGCCACGGCGTCCGGGTCCTCCTCAAGCGGGACGACCTGATCCACCCGGACCTCATCGGCAACAAGTGGCGCAAACTCGCCCCGAACCTGGAGGCGGCGCACGGCCGCCCGCTCGTCACGTTCGGCGGGGCCTACTCCAACCATCTGCGGGCCACCGCCGCGGCCGGCCGCCTGCTGGGCATCGCCACGACCGGCATCGTCCGCGGCGACGAGCTGGCCGATCGGCCGCTCAATCCGTCCCTGGCCCGCTGCGCCGCGGACGGCATGCGCCTGCACTTCGTCGACAGATCGGCCTATCGGCACAAGGACGATCCGGCCACGCTCGCCGCGCTCCTCGCGGCGGCCGACGCCCACGACGCGTACGTGGTCCCCGAGGGCGGCAGCAACGCTCCCGCCGTGCGGGGCTGCACGGCCCTGGGCCGTGAACTGCGCGGCCGGGCCGATGTCGTCGCCCTCCCCTGCGGCACCGGCGGCACCCTGGCGGGCCTCGCCGCGGGCCTCGCCCCCGATCAGCGCGCCCTGGGTGTCGCGGTCCTCAAGGGCGGGTTCCTCACCGCCGAGGTCCGCGCCCTTCAGGAGGCCGCGTTCGGCGGTGTCCGCGGCGACTGGCAGGTGACGGACGACTTCCATTGCGGCGGCTACGCGCGCGTGCCCGCCGAGCTGAGGGCGTTCGCCGAGGATTTCGGCGAGCGGCACGGCGTCCCCGTGGAGCAGCTGTACGTCGCCAAGATGCTCCACGCCCTCGTCGCACTCACCGGGAGCGGCGCGTTCCACACCGGCACGACGATCGCGGCGGTCGTCACGGGCTCGCCCTCGTAGCCGCGGTCCGCTCAGTCGTCGACCTCGCGGTAGGCCGCGGCCTCCTCCAGGTCGAGCTTGCGCAGCAGCGTCCGCATCATCTCGTCGTCGATGCGCCGCTCGTCACGCAGCCGTACGAACACCTCGCGCTCGGCCGCGATCGCCTCTCGCGCGAGCCGCCGGTAGGTGTCGTCGGCGGACTCCCCGGTCACCGGGTTGGGCTGGCCGAGCCGCTCCCACACGGAGTTGCGCCGCCGCTCCAGGACGGTGTGCAGGCGGTCCTGGAGGGCCTGTGGCAGGCAGTTGCGCTCGTCGCTCATCAAGGCGTCCACCCGCTCCTCCGCGGCCGTCGACGCGGTGTTCTGCGCCTGGGCCTCGACCAGCGTCTCGGCCTGCACGTCCCGGCCCGGCAGCTTCAGCGCCTTGATGAGCGGGGGCAGCGAGAGCCCCTGCACGACCAGCGTGCCGATCACCGTCGTGAACGTCAGGAAGAGCACCAGGTTGCGGGCCGGGAAGTCCTCGCCGCTCTCCGTCACGAGCGGGATCGAGAACGCGATGGCCAGCGACACCACGCCCCGCATCCCGGCCCAGCTCACGATCAGCGGTTTGCGCCAGTCCACGTCGTCCTCGCGCTCCCGGACGCGCGGCATGATCCACCACGGCAGATAGGTCGCCGGATAGGACCACACGAAGCGCACCACGACCACGAGGAGGAACACCCCGATCGCGTACCAGACGGCCTGCGCGACGCTGTACTCGCCGAGACCGCCGAGGACCACGCGCAGTTGCAGTCCGATGAGCGCGAAGACCGACGACTCCAGGATGAAGGCGACGACCTTCCACACCGCCGCCTCCTGGAGCCGCGTCTCGAAGTCGACCTGCCACGACCGGTGCCCCAGGTAGAGCGCGACGGTCACCACGGCGAGCACTCCGGACGCCCCCACCTGTTCGGCGGCCGCGTACGCGACGAAGGGGATGAGCAGGGAGAGCGTGTTCTGCAGGACCGCCTCCTTGAGGTGCGTGCGCAGCCAGTGCAGCGGCACCATCAGGAGCAGCCCGACGCCCACCCCGCCGACGGCCGCCACCAGGAACTCCCGGATACCGCCCGCCCAGCTGGCCCCCTCCCCCACGGCGGCGGCGAGCGCCACCTTGTAGGCGGTGATCGCGGTCGCGTCGTTCACCAGGGACTCGCCCTGGAGGATCGTCGTGATCCGCGAGGGCAGCCCCACCCGCCGGGCGATCGCCGTGGCCGCCACGGCGTCGGGCGGCGCGATCACCGCCCCCAGGACGAGCGCGGCGGTCAGCGGCAGATCGGGGATCAGCTCGTACGCGAGCCAGCCCACGGCCACCGTGGCGAACAGGACGTACCCGACGGACAGCAGTGCGACGGGCCTGATGTTGGCCCGCAGGTCGAGGTACGAGCTCTCCAGGGCCGCGGTGTGCAGCAGCGGCGGGAGGATCAGCGGCAGCACGATGTGCGGGTCGAGCGCGTACTCCGGGACGCCCGGCACATACGAGGCCGCGAGTCCGGCCGCGACCAGCAGCAGGGGCGCCGGCACCGGAGTCCTGCGCGCCGCCCCCGCCACCGCCGCACTCACCGCGACCAGTCCCACCAGCGGCAATACGTCCATGGCCTGCCTTTCGCCCCACGTGATCACGCCACCCGTCGTAACCTGGCCATCATGAACGAGTGCTCGCATGTCGACACGCTGCCGCACCCCGAGCCGGCTCCTCTGAGCGAGACCTGTCTGGAGTGTCTGGCCGTCGGCAGTCACCCTGTGCAACTGCGGCTGTGTCTGGTCTGCGGCCACGTCGGCTGCTGCGACTCCTCGCCCTACCGGCACGGCACGGAGCACTTCAAGGAGACCGGCCACCCGGTGATGCGCACCTTCGAGCCTGGTGAGAGCTGGCGCTGGTGCTTCGTGGACACCGCACTCGTCTGATCCACGACGCCATCGGGATTCGACCGGCAGGCACCTGGGTACGTCAACCCGGCGCCCCCTCTTTCCAATTGGGCCCGCACACCCTCTAGCCACTGTCCGTGCCCGTGGGCTTACTATGAGTGACAGCAATGGGCCGGGGGTCCCCGGGACAGGAAAGTCGGGCGCGCGGTAGCGTCACCGCAGATATATGTGGCGTGTCACCCGGGGGACGACACCTCCGGAGCCCGAAAGTGCTTGTACCACCTTGGAGGTGAGGGTGTCCCAGTTTGCAGGCGAGCCCGGGAATCAGGACTTCGTGGAAGTCCGGCTGCCGGCTGCGGGTGCCTACCTGTCGGTGCTGCGGACGGCCACGGCCGGCCTTGCGGCACGTTTGGACTTCACCCTCGACGAGATCGAGGACCTGCGTATCGCGGTCGACGAGGCCTGCGCGATCCTGCTCCAGCAGGCCGTCGCCGGCTCCGTTCTCAGTTGCGTGTTCCGTCTCGTCGACGACTCCCTGGAGGTGACGGTCTCCGCACCGACCACCGACGGGCGGGCCCCGGAGCGCGACACCTTTGCCTGGACGGTGCTCTCGGCCCTCGCGGGCCAGGTCGACTCCTCGGTCGCGGAGGACAACACCGTCTCGATCAGCCTCTACAAGAAGCGCGGCGCGGGCCCCGGCCCGGCGTGATGAACGGGGAAGGTCCGGTGCGGGACGAGAAACGCGGCACACGGGATCTCCCGGCCGACGGCTCGGGCGGGACACGACGGCTGACCACCGCCATTCCCGAACAGCAGGCCAGGCCACATCCGCAGGACCGGGCGGACTCGGTGACGAGTCCGCCACAGCAGGCAGTACCGACCACCGGGGCCGACGTTCGCGGGGGTTCAGGGGGATCGGACGCGCGACGGGCGGGATTGATGAGCGACCACGAGCGACACGGCGAGCGGCTCAGCCGACGCGAGCAGGACCGCAGTGGTGCACGGGCGATGTTCATCGAGCTGCGCACCCTGAAGGACGGCAGCACGGAGTACGCGGAGCTGCGCAATCAGCTCGTGCGCATGCATCTGCCGCTGGTCGAGCACCTGGCGCGCCGTTTCCGCAATCGCGGAGAGCCGCTGGACGACCTCACGCAGGTCGCGACGATCGGCCTGATCAAGTCGGTGGACCGGTTCGACCCGGAGCGCGGCGTGGAGTTCTCCACGTACGCGACCCCGACCGTCGTCGGCGAGATCAAGCGGCACTTCCGCGACAAGGGCTGGGCCGTCCGCGTCCCGCGCCGGCTGCAGGAGCTGCGGCTGGCCCTGACGACGGCGACGGCCGAGCTGTCCCAGATGCACGGCCGCTCCCCCACGGTCCACGAGCTGGCCGAGAAGCTGGCCATCTCCGAGGAGGAGGTCCTGGAGGGCCTGGAGTCGGCGAACGCGTACTCCACGCTGTCCCTGGACGTCCCCGACACGGACGACGAGTCCCCGGCGGTCGCCGACACCCTGGGCGCCGAGGACGAGGCGCTGGAGGGCGTCGAGTACCGCGAGTCCCTCAAGCCGCTCCTGGAGGACCTGCCGCCGCGCGAGAAGCGGATCCTGCTGCTGCGCTTCTTCGGGAACATGACGCAGTCGCAGATCGCCCAGGAGGTCGGCATCTCCCAGATGCACGTGTCGCGCCTCCTCGCGCGCACGCTCGCGCAACTGCGGGAGCGGCTCCTCGTGGAGGAGTGAGCGCGTGCTCCCGCGTGTACGAAGGCGCCCGGTGCGATGTCCGCACCGGGCGCCTTCGTACACGCGGGAGGTCCACCCGCAAAAGGCTCTACTTCGATTCCTGTGTGCTGCCCGGGGTGCGGATGCCGAGCGCGCGGGTGGTCTCCCGGTTGACCAGCATCACCAGGGCCACGACCGCCACCACACCGAGCACGATGCCGCCGGGGATGGCCGCGCTGTCGGCCTGGAGCAGTGTGTAGGCGACGGGCAGCGCCATGATCTGGGTGATGATCGCGGGGCCGCGGCTCCAGCTCTTGCGGGCCAGCAGGCCGCGGGCGGCGAGCAGCGGCAGCAGCGCGAGCACGATCAGCGTGATACCACCGGTGATCGCCTGCTCGGGATTGTCGGGATGTCCGGCGAGCCCGGCGACCAGCATGTAGCCGCCGCCCGCGACGAGCGCGGCTCCTTCGAGTCCGGCCAGGGCGGCGGCGGCGGTCAGCCGGCCGGGACGCGGGCCTTCGTCCGCGGCGGTCTCGGGGGCGGGATTCTGCTCTGAGGTCACCTTTGCAGAGTAGCCCCCGGCCACGGCGGCGTTCTTACCCGACTCCTACCTCGGTCTGGGCGCGATCAAGGCCGCTAGGTACGCTGCCTTGCATGCGTGCACTTCTCGTGGTCAATCCGGCGGCAACCACCACCAGCGCGCGCACGCGCGATGTGCTGATCCACGCCTTGGCGAGCGAGATGAAGCTCGAAGCCGTCACGACCGAGTACCGCGGCCACGCCCGTGACCTCGGCCGGCAGGCGGCGGAGAGCAAGGACATCGAGCTGGTCGTCGCCCTCGGCGGCGACGGCACGGTCAACGAGGTGGTGAACGGGCTGCTGCACGACGGCCCCGACCTCGACCGGTTGCCGGGGCTCGCCGTCGTGCCCGGCGGCTCCACGAACGTCTTCGCCCGCGCCCTGGGTCTGCAGAACGAGCCCGTGGAGGCCACCGGACAGCTCCTGGACGCCCTGCGGGAGGGCCGGCAGCGCACGGTGGGTCTGGGGCTCGCCGCGGGCACACGGGGCACGGAGGACGAGGCGGTGCCGTCGCGCTGGTTCACCTTCAGCGCGGGCCTCGGCTTCGACGCGGGAGTGGTCGGCCGGGTCGAGCAGCAGCGGGAGCGGGGCAAGCGTTCGACTCACGCACTGTATGTGCGACAGGTGGTGCGCCAGTTCCTCGGCGAGCAGGACCGCCGGCACGGCACGATCACGCTCGAACGGCCGGGCGAGGATCCGGTCACGGATCTGGTCGTCTCCATAGTCAGCAACACCTCGCCGTGGTCCTTCCTGGGCAACCGGCCGCTGTATCCGACGCCCCAGGCGTCCTTCGACACCGGCCTTGACGTGCTCGGACTCAAGAAACTGTCGACTCCGGCGGTGACCCGCTACGGCACCCAGCTGCTGATGTCGACGCCCGAACGCGGCCCCCGCGGAAAGAACGCGGTCACGCTTCACGACCTCACCGACTTCACCTTGCATTCGAAGGTGCCCCTGCCCCTCCAGATGGACGGTGACCACCTGGGGCTGCGTACGAGCGTGACGTTCACAGGCGTACGCCGTGCACTGCGTGTGATTGTGTGAGTGGAAGGGCCCAAAGTCCTTTATCTCGAACGTTTGGGCTGGGCTCCACCCCATGGAAGTACGGCTGTGACCTAGCCGACACCGAGGAATCAAAAAAAACTTTCCTGAAGGGGTTGTATCCGCCGCCGAGGTTTGCGAATCTCTACATGGCGCTCGGGACGGCCCGCAACATCGGCCCCACAGAGAGCCCGAATCCCCTCCTCAAAACAACGGACCACCGTCGCGTATGTGACGTTCGGCCCTTCACTTGTTGAGGGATTCGTGAAAGCGTTCACATTCACAAGCAACCTGCACGTAATACCAAGGAGAGGTAGCAGCCATGGACTGGCGTCACAACGCCGTTTGCCGCGAGGAAGACCCCGAGCTCTTCTTCCCCATCGGCAACACCGGTCCTGCGCTGCTGCAGATCGAGGAAGCCAAGGCCGTCTGCCGCCGCTGCCCCGTCATGGAGCAGTGCCTGCAGTGGGCGCTCGAGTCCGGCCAGGACTCCGGCGTCTGGGGTGGCCTCAGCGAGGACGAGCGCCGCGCGATGAAGCGCCGCGCCGCTCGCAACCGGGCCCGTCAGGCCTCCGCCTGATTCCCCACCCCATCACGAGCCTGAGCCCGGCGGCGCGTACAGCGAGTACGCATCTCCCGCCCCCGAGCCGCAGCGCGCAGTACCCCCGATGCTCCCCCCAGGCTCAGCCCGGGACATGACCCGAGCACGCGAGTATGGAGCCCCGGACCGTATCCCGGTCCGGGGCTCTCTGCTGTGTACGTCCGCTCGGTTCTACTTCTGGGAGCGTACGGGGATGTCGAGGATCACCTGGGTGCCGCGCTCGGGTGCGGGCACCATGTCGAACGTCCCGCCCAACTCACCCTCCACCAAGGTGCGTACGATCTGCAGGCCCAGATTGCCGGCCCGCTTCGGGTCGAAGTTCTCGGGCAGGCCGACGCCGTCGTCCTGGACGGTGATCAGCAGGCGGGTCTCCTTGCTCGTGCCGCCGCGCACCGCCGAGACCTCGACGGTGCCGGTGTCGCCCTGGCGGTAGCCGTGCTCAAGGGCGTTCTGCAGCACTTCGGTCAGGACCATGGACAGCGGCGTCGCCACCTCGGCGTCGAGGATGCCGAACCGGCCGGTGCGGCGGCCGGTCACCTGACCCGGGGAGATCTCCGCCACCATCGCGAGGACCCGGTCGGCGATCTCGTCGAACTCCACGCGCTCGTCCAGGTTCTGGGACAGCGTCTCGTGCACGATCGCGATGGAACCCACGCGCCGGACCGCTTCTTCGAGCGCTTCGCGCCCCCGGTCCGACTCGATGCGCCGGGCCTGGAGGCGCAGCAGCGCGGCGACGGTCTGGAGGTTGTTCTTCACCCGGTGGTGGATCTCCCGGATGGTGGCGTCCTTGGTGATCAACTCGCGCTCGCGTCGGCGCAGTTCGGTGACGTCGCGCAGGAGGACCAGGGAGCCGATGCGGGTGCCCTTGGGCTTGAGCGGGATCGCCCGCAGCTGGATCGAGCCCTCCTCGCCCTCGATCTCGAACTCGCGCGGGGCCCAGCCGCTGGCGACCTTGGCCAGCGCCTCGTCCACCGGACCGCGGGACGGCGCGAGTTCGGCGGTCGTGCTGCCGAGGTGGTGGCCGACCAGATCGGCCTGGAAGCCCAACCGGTGGTAGGCGGACAGGGCGTTGGGCGACGCGTACTGGACGACGCCGTCGGCGTCGAGCCGGATCAGACCGTCTCCGACGCGCGGGGAGGCGTCCATGTCGACCTGCTGCCCCGGGAACGGAAACGATCCGGCGGCGATCATCTGGGCCAGGTCGGACGCCGACTGGAGGTAGGTCAGCTCCAGCCGGGAGGGGGTGCGCACGGTGAGCAGGTTGGTGTTCCGGGCGATGACCCCGAGGACCCTCCCCTCCCGGCGGACGGGGATGGACTCGACCCGGACCGGGACCTCCTCGCGCCACTCGGGGTCGCCCTCGCGCACGATGCGGCCCTCGTCGAGCGCGGCGTCCAGCATCGGGCGGCGGCCGCGCGGCACCAGATGGCCGACCATGTCGTCCTGGTAGGACGTGGGGCCGGTGTTGGGGCGCATCTGCGCGACGGAGACGTACCGCGTGCCGTCGTGCGTGGGCACCCACAGCACGAGGTCGGCGAAGGAGAGGTCGGAGAGCAACTGCCACTCCGAGACCAGCAGGTGGAGCCACTCGAGGTCGGAGTCACCGAGGGCGGTGTGCTGGCGTACGAGATCGTTCATGGAGGGCACCAGGCGAGCGTACCTGCCGGTCGGGAAAGGCCCGAACGGTCCCGAAAAGACCGACGAGCCGCGGCGCCGGGGGTCGGGACCCTCAACCCTTTCCCTGGCACCGCAGCCCTTCAGGTGCATCGGCTTCCAGGTGTGCGGTGCCCGGTGCCGATCGAGGAGCCGACGCAGTCAGGGCAGAGAGCGACGGGTCCTCTGTCCGTCCTCCTGTGCGGGGAGGGCGGAGGTCTCGTTACGCATTGTGGACTAGACCATTCTCCGATGTCCATGCATCGGCGGAGGATTGTTGTCGTCTGTTCCTACGACATCCACCGCCCTGCGCGCCCACGGTTACTCCAACGTACGTCCTTCACCACGCGCACCGGAACAGGTGGGTTCAATCCCGGGCCAGACCGCCATCGCCAGGTCCGCCACGGCCTCGAGATCGGCCCGGCTCGCGCCGTCCCGCGACTGCTGGGACATGCCCTGGAAGACAGCGGCGAAGCAGCGGGCGAGGGCGGTGGCGTCCGTACTCTCGGGCAGCTCCCCCGCGGCGACGCCCTGCCGCAGCCGGTCGGCGATGGCGCCGATGCTGGCGGCGCGCCGCTCGCGCAGGACCTGCTCGACCTCGGGCGTGGTGCAGTTCGTCGCGGCGTGGATGACCAGGCAGCCGTGCGGGAGCGCCGGGTCGGTGAAGTCGTCGGCGGCCTCCCGCAGCAGCCGCTCGATCGCGCCGCGGGCCGTCGGCTCCTCGGCGAGGGCGCGGCCGGGGCCGGCCCCGTGCGTGGTGCCGTAGACCCGCACGACCTCCTCGAACAGGGTGCGCTTGTCGCCGAACGCGGCGTAGAGACTCGGGGCGCCGATCCCCATCTCGCGGGTCAGGTCGGAGACCGAGGTCGCCTCGTACCCGTGCTCCCAGAAGGCTCGCAGGGCCTTCTCCAGGGCGGTCTCCCGGTCGAAGGAGCGGGGCCGCCCGCGCTGCTTGGTCACCATGGAGTGAATTCTATAGCGCCCACTAGAAAACCGGCCAGGAGCTCCGCTACGGTCATTTCACTAGCGATCGATACACATGACTCGATACACGCAGGGGGAGTTCATGGACGGGACGGAGAACGGCTATCGGGTCTCGGTGACCTTGGCGAGGGCGCGCGGGGCGTCCGGGTCCTGGCCGCGGGCGATCGTCACCTCGTACGCGAGCAGTTGCAGCGGCAGGATCTCCAGGACGGGCTGCACCTCCTCCGCCACCCCGGTGGTGGGCAGCACGAACCCGGCGGAGGCCCGGGCGACCTGGGCCTCGGGGCCGACGACCATCAGGTCGGCGCCGCGGCCGCGCAGCCGGTCGAGGACGGGCTGGAGGGCGATCCCGCCCTGGCCGTCGGTGACCACGGCGATGACCGGGGAGATGTTGTCGACCATGGCGAGGGGGCCGTGCAGCAGGTCGGCACCGGAGTAGGAGAGGGCGGGGATGTAGCTCGTCTCCATCATCTTGAGGGCCGCCTCTTTGGCGGTCGGGTAGCCGTAGCCACGGGAGGTGATGACCATGCGCCCGGCGAAGCGGTAGCGGGCGGCGAGGGTGCGGACCTCGTCCTGCCGGGTGAGCAGCTCGGCGGCGAGGTCGGGCAGGACGGCGGCCTCGGCCGAGCCGTCGGCGCCGCGCAGCCCCTCCACGAAGAGGTAGAGCGCGAGCAGGGACGCGGTGTACGTCTTCGTCGCGGGCAGCGCCTTCTCCGGCCCGGCCATGATGTCGATGTGGTGCTCGGAGACGGCGGCGAGCGGGGAGTCCGGGTTGTTGGTCACGGCGAGGGTGATCGCTCCGGCCTCGCGGGCGGCCTTCGTCGAGGCGACGAGGTCGGGGGAGCCGCCCGACTGACTGACCGTGATGACGAGGACGTCGCGCAGATCGGGCCGGGCGCCGTAGGCCGTCGTGGTGGACATGGAGGCGAGACCGCAGGGCAGGCCGAGCCGGATCTCCAGGAGGTACTTGGCGTAGAGGGCGGCGTTGTCCGAGGTGCCGCGGGCCGTGAGGAGGACGAAGCGGGGGGCGCGGGCGGCGACCTGGCGGGCCACGTCCTGGATGCGCGCGGCGCCGGTGCCGAGGAGGCGGCGCAGGACCTCGGGCTGCTCACGAATCTCGCGGGCCATGATCCGGCCGGGCCGTTCGTGCTCGGGCGTGGCGGTCATTGGGGTCACCTCCGGTGGGTCGGCACGACCGGACTCCTTCCACTGTGACCGCCCACGGCGCGCGACGCCCAGCGAAGCGGGTCCAGCAGGACGGACCCCTCCGAGGTGCCGACCCTCCGCCCAGCGTCGAGCATGGTCGGAACGGGTCCGTGGAGGGCCCTGACCGGTAGGGCCTCGCTCTGCTAGATTGGTCTATACCACATGAACTCCGGTTCTCCGAGTCCCCTCTGACCAGAACGGCAGGCCCTACGTGGAAGTTGTGATCGTTCCGGACGCCAAGGCAGGTGGCGAGCTGATCGCCGAGGCCATGGCCCAGCTGCTGCGGCGCAAGCCCGACGCGTTGCTCGGTGTGGCCACCGGCTCGACCCCGCTGCCCATCTACCAGGCGCTGACGGCGAAGGTCGGCGGCGGCGAGGTCGACGCGTCCCGGGCGCGCATCGCCCAGCTCGACGAGTACGTGGGGCTGCCGACCGGACACCCCGAGTCGTACCGGGCGACGGTGCTGCGCGAGGTCGTGGAGCCGCTCGGGCTCGGCGAGGAGTCCTTCATCGGTCCCGACGGCAGCGCCGAGGACGTGCAGGCGGCCTGCGAGGCGTACGACAAGGCGCTGCAGGAGGCCGGGGGTGTCGATCTCCAGCTGCTGGGGATCGGGACCGACGGGCACATCGGGTTCAACGAGCCGTGTTCGTCGATCGCGTCGCGGACCCGGATCAAGACGCTGACCGAGCAGACCATCGCGGACAACGCGCGGTTCTTCGACGGCGACCTCAGCCAGGTGCCGCGGCACGTCATCACGCAGGGCATCGGGACCATCCTCGAGGCCCGTCACCTGGTGCTGCTCGCGACCGGTGAGGGCAAGGCCGACGCGGTCGCCGCCACCGTCGAGGGGCCCGTCGCCTCGGTGGTGCCCGCCTCGGCGCTGCAGTTGCACCCGCACGCGACGGTCGTCGTGGACGAGGCCGCCGCGTCCAAGTTGAAGCTCGCGGACTACTTCCGGCACACGTACGCCAACAAGCCGTCGTGGCAGGGGCTTTAGGCTCCGCCCTCACCGGGCACAAAGGTGCCGGCCCCCATGGTGGGGGCCGGCACCTTTTTCTGTCTCGTCGTCGGGTGACCGCCGGTGGGGGCTGGTCGCGCAGTTCCCCGCGCCCCTGAAGCATGCGCTTCGCGCAGCTTCCCCTGGGGCGCACGGAGTGTGCCTCCCAGGGGCGCGGGGAACTGCGCGACCAGCCACGACGGACCCGCGGCCGAGATCCGGACCGGACGGGGCTACGCCCCCACGATCACCTCGGCGGCAGCCGCGCCGCACACCCGGGCCGCACCGTGCGTGGCGATGTAGAGCGCGCCGCGCGGGGTGGCCTGCGGGACGCCCATTTCCACGACAACCGTGTCGGGCCGCGCCGCCAGCAGCGCGTCGACGGCGGCCGCCATCCACCCGTGCCGGTGCTCGTCGCGGACGACGGCGACGATGCGCCGCTCCCCCGCGGCGGCGAGCGCGTCGGCTCCCGCGTCGGCCCCCGTGTAGGAGTCGGTGGTGGTGCCGGGCAGCAGGCGTTCGAGTTCGGCGGCGACGCCCCAGGGGGTCTCGTCGCCGACCGCGATGTTGGCGACCGGGGAGAACGCCGCGACATGGACGGGCGCCCCGGCGGCCGACGGCGCGTACCCGGCGGACCGGGTCACCCGCAGCGCGCGCCGGGCGGCGACCAGACCGACCTCAGGGTCGGCGGGCGTGCCCCCCGATGCGCCCGCGGCGTCGGAGGTCCACGCGGCGAGGGCGCGCACCCGGGCGGCGGCGTCGGCGAGCCGCTCCTCGGCCAGTTCCCCGGACCGCACCGCGGCGACCAGCGCGTCGCTCAGGGCCACCACCGTCTCGTCGTCGGCGAGCCCGCCGCCCACGCAGATCGCGTCGGCGCCGGCCGCGATGGCGAGGACGCTGCCGCGCTCGATGCCGTAGGTGGCGGAGATGGCCTGCATCTCCATGCCGTCGGTGACGATGAGGCCCTCGTAGCCGAGTTCCTCGCGGAGCAGGCCGGTGAGGATGCGCCGGGACAACGTTGCCGGACGCTCCGGGTCGAGCGCCGGGACCAGGATGTGGGCGCTCATCACGGCGCGCGAACCCGCCGCGATCGCCGCGCGGAACGGGGCGAGGTCGCGGGTGTGCAGCACGTCCAGGCCGACGTCGATGCGCGGCAGGTCGTGGTGCGAGTCCACCGCCGTGTCGCCGTGCCCGGGGAAGTGCTTGGTGCAGGCGGCGACGCCCGCGGACTGCAGGCCCGAGACGTACGCGGCGGTGTGCCGGGCGACGAGGCCGGGGTCGGCACCGAAGGAGCGGACGCCGATGACCGGGTTGCCCGCGTTGGCGTTGACGTCGGCGGACGGCGCCCAGTTGAAGTTGACGCCGCATTCGGCGAGCCGGCGGCCCAGTTCGAGGGCGACGGCCCGGGTCAGCTCGATGTCGTCGACCGCGCCGAGCGCGTGGTTGCCGGGGAAGGACGAGCCGGTGCGCACCTCGAGGCGGGTGACGTCGCCGCCCTCCTCGTCGATGGCGACCAGGATGTCGTCCCGCTCGGACCGCAGCTGGGCGGTCAGGGCGGCCAGCTGCTCCGGGGAGTCGATGTTGCGGCCGAACAGGCCCACCGACGCCAGGCCCTCGCCGACCCGGCGCAGCAGCCAGTCGGGCGCGGTGGTGCCGGGGAAGCCGGGCTGCAGGACCGTCAGAGCGTCCCGCGTCAGGGTGTCCGTACCGTGTGCGAGTGTCGTCATCAGGTGGCGTTATCCCTTCACGGCGCCGGCGGTGAGACCCGCGGCCATCTTGCGCTGGACGAAGAGGAACAGAACCACGATCGGCACGGCCATCATCGTGGATCCGGCCATCATCGGGGCGTACTCCGTGCCGTGCTTGGTGGTGAAGTTGCCGAGCCAGACGGTGGCCGTCATGTGCTTCTGGCTCATCAGCATCAGGGCGTAGAGGTACTCGTTCCAGGCCTGGATGAAGGCGTAGACCGAGGTGGCGACCATGCCCGGGGCGAGCAGCGGGAAGACGACGCGGACGAAGGCGCCGGTGCGGGTGCACCCGTCGACCTGGGCGGCCTCCTCCAGCTCCTTGGGGATGTTCACGATGAAGCCGCGCAGCGTCCACACCGTGAACGGCAGGATGAAGGTCAGGTACGTGATGACCAGACCGGAGAGCTTGTCGTACTGGTCCAGGTCGTTCAGGAGCAGGAAGACCGGGATGATCATGGCGACGAGCGGCACCATCTGCACCGCGAGGATGCCGACGATCACGACCTTGCGGCCGCGGAAGGCGAACCGCGAGATGGCGAGCGCCGCGAGCATGCCGACGATGATGCCGATGACGACCACGACGAGCGAGACGATGAGGCTGCGGCCGACCGGGCCCCAGAAGTCGGCGATGTCGAGGGCGCGCTTGAAGTTGTCGAGGGTGAACCCGGTCGGGAACAGGCTCGGGTCCGGGTCGATGGCGTCCTTGGCGGGCTTGAACGCCGTGTTGACCATCCAGTAGACCGGGAAGCCGGCGACGAGGAAGACGAGCAGGCCGACGACGTTCCAGCCGGCCTTGGACTTGCGGCGGCCGCTGTCGGCGGTGATCGTCATCGGGGCCGCCTTCCCGGGCTTGCCCGGCTTGCCCGGCTTCTCCTGCTTCACAGGGGCGGTGGTGGCGCTCACTCGACCTCTCCGATCTTGAGCATCTGGCGCATGTAGACGGCGACGACGCCGAGCAGCAGGAGCACCGTGATCAGAGCGATCGCGGAGCCCTGGGCGTAGTCGTTGACCTGGAACGCCCGGTCGTACGAGTAGGTGGTGAGCAGCTGGAACTCGTCCTCGGGGTGGCCGTTGCGCATCACGAAGACCTGCGGGAAGACGCCCATGTCCCAGATGACCGAGAGCGTCGTGAGCATCACGATGATCGGCTTGAGGATCGGCAGCGTGACGAAGCGGAAGACGCCCCAGGCGCCGGCGCCGTCGAGGCGCGCGGCCTCCTCCATCTCCTTGGGGACCTGGGTCAGGCCCGCGCTGAGCGTGATGACCACGAAGGGCACGGCGCCCCAGACCACGAGGAGCATGATGACGGCGAGCCCCTGGGGGCCGCTGGCGAACCAGTTGTGGCCGACCATATCGACGCCCGGCAGCTTGCTCAGCAGGGCGTTGAAGATGCCGTAGTCGGAGTCGAAGAGCCACTTGAAGACGGTGGTGGCGACGATGATGGGCATGCCCCAGCTCGCCACGAGCGCGATGTTGATGAGGGTCTTCACCCAGCCGGAGACGCGCTGCTGGAGCAGGGCGATCAGCATGCCGACGACCATCGTGAAGATGACCGATCCGGCGGCGAAGACGATCGTGCGGACGACGACCTGCCAGAACTGGCTGTCGCCGAGGATCGCGGTGAAGTTGTCGAAGCCGACCGACTCGGGGTCCTGGAACCCCCACAGCTGGGCCTGGCCGAACTTCTGGAAGGAGAGTGTGACCAGCCGGATCATCGGGTAACCGAGGACCAGGACGAGGATCAGCAGACAGGGGGCGAGCAGCGCCCACGGGGTGGCCGCCCCGCCCGTGCGCTTTCTGCGTGGTCCCTGCGGGGACCCGCTTCCCCCGCCCGGCGGCGGCGATTGCCGCGGGGGCGGCATCTTGGCAGTGGTCGTCTCTGCGGCACTCATCCGCGCGCTCCTCAGCGGTCCCTCAGGTCTTGCGATAGGTCGAGCTCGGCCGTGGGTACGCGCCCGGCGCGCGGGGCGCACGGGGCGTACGGAGGTACGAGCCGCGGGGCCCCGTCGGCCGGCTGCCGGCCGACGGGGCCCCGCGTCGGGTCACTTGGTGTTGATGACCTTGTCGATCTTGGCGTCGGCGTCCTTCGCGGCGTCCGCGACGGACTTCTTGCCGGTGCCGATCTGCTGCAGCATCGTCTGCAGCACCTGGGCCTTCTCGACCGCACCCCAGCCCGGGGCCATCGGGACGAACCAGTTGGACTCGGCCGCGGTGGCCGGGACCTCGGTCTTCGGATCGGCCTTCATGGTGGCCAGGTCCTTCTTGTTGTTGGGCAGGTTGCCCTTGGCCATCAGGCCGGCCTGGCCCTTGGCGCCGGTGAAGGCGTTGATCCACTCGCCGGCCACGGCCTGCGCGTCGGACTTCACCGGGACGGCGAGGTCGGAGCCGCCGAGGAAGACGGGCATCGCCTTGCCGGACGGACCCGGCATCACGAAGTTCTCGAGGTTGTCCTTGAGCTTGCCGGTCTTGTCGTTCTTCGGGTCGGCGGAGGTGGCACCCTCCCAGGCCGCGCCGAAGATCAGGTCCGACTTGCCCTGCCCGTACACGATGTAACGGTCGGACTCGTCCTTGGTCTTGTCACCGTGCATGTACTTGTCGATGACGTTCTTGAACTCGGTGAGGCCCTTCTGGGACTCGGCCGAGGAGAGGTTGGCGACCCACTTGCCGCCCTCTTCCTTCGCGATGGAGCCGCCGGCGTCGTAGACGAAGGACATGGCCGCGTACCAGTCACGGGTCGGCTGGTACCAGGCGTTGAACTTGTCGCCCTGCTTCTTCTGGATCTTGTCCAGGTCGCCGGTGAGCTCGTCGTACGTCTTCGGCGCGGCCTTGATGCCCGAGGCCTTGGCGATGTCCGTGCGCCAGGTCGCCACGCGGCCACCGGCGTAGTAGGGGACGCCGTAGGTCTTGCCGTCGTACGTCACCGAGGCCTTGAGGCCGTCCAGCCACTGGTCCGAGTTCTCGAACTTGGCGGGGTCGACCGGGGCGAGCGCGCCCTTGACCATGTAGCTGAGCATCTCGGTGTTGCCCATCTCGACCACGTCCGGCACCTTGTCGGTGGCGAGGACGGCGTCGAGCTTGGCGGGCTTGTCCGGCCAGCCGTAGTACTCGTGGTTGATCTTGATGCCGGGGTGCTTCTTCTTGATCGCCGCGTCGGCGGCCTTGACCAGGTCCGGCCAGTTGTTCTGGGCGTCGACCGTCAGCCAGACGGTCAGCTCCTTGGCGTCCGCCCCCGCGTTGTCGGACTTCTTGTCACTGTCGCCACACGCCGCGACCGAGACCATGATGCCCGCGATACCGATCGCCGCTATCAGCTTGCGCTTCACGCCACCCTCCTCAGGGATGCCAGCAACCCCCCACCCACAGCGACGCATACGACGAGTAGTGCTCGTGGGACTGGGACCTGGTCGTTAATGGTGTAGACCAGTAAGCGGAGCTTGGCCCAGACCAATAGGCGTGTCAAGGGTGGCTGAGAAAGGTCCGTGCGTCCGTTATCGGAACGACACCCGCCCGTCACGGCAGGGGGGTTGAGCCCGCGGCGCACCACTTGCCCGGGAACGCTCCCACCAATCGGCCATGTGGACTAGACCAGGCCGTCAGCGAACGGTATAAGGAGGGATCACGGAGCGTGCGGGGCCTGAAGAGGGGTCCCACCCAGCGAGCCGTGCCACGATGTGAACCGTGGAGCCGTGGCCGATGCGCGTGGACGTCGGTCGCATCGGCACAGGAGCCGGGAAGGCGGAGCAGCGGAGCATGAGCACCGACGTCAGCAGTGCGGAGAACGAGAGCGGGGCGCCTGTCCGTACCGCGCGCGTGCCCAAGTACTACCGCCTGAAGAAGCACCTGCTCGACATGACGGAGACGCTTCCGCCGGGCACCCCGGTGCCGCCGGAGCGCACACTGGCCGCCGAGTTCGACACCTCCCGCACCACGGTCCGCCAGGCCCTCCAGGAACTCGTCGTCGAGGGCCGCCTGGAGCGCATCCAGGGCAAGGGCACCTTCGTCGCCAAGCCCAAGGTCTCCCAGGCGCTCCAACTCACCTCGTACACCGAGGACATGCGGGCCCAGGGCCTGGAGCCCACCTCCCAGCTGCTCGACATCGGCTACGTCACCGCCGACGACACCCTCGCGGGCCTGCTCGACATCACGGCCGGCGGGCGCGTGCTGCGCATCGAGCGCCTGCGCCTGGCGAGCGGCGAGCCGATGGCCATCGAGACCACGCACCTGTCGGCCAAGCGCTTCCCCGCGCTGCGCCGCAGCCTCGTCAAGTACACGTCCCTCTACACGGCGCTGGCCGAGGTCTACGACGTCCATCTCGCCGAGGCCGAGGAGACCATCGAGACGTCGCTGGCCACGCCGCGCGAGGCGGGCCTGCTCGGCACGGACGTCGGCCTGCCGATGCTGATGCTGTCCCGGCACTCGATCGACGGCTCGGGCCAGCCGGTGGAGTGGGTGCGTTCGGTGTACCGCGGCGACCGCTACAAGTTCGTCGCGCGGCTCAAGCGCCCGATGGACTGATCGAACCCTCAACCCCCTTACGCGGTGCCCGTGTTCGCGCCGTAGCGCGCGTCCGCCTTTCTGCCCTACGGTCCTCCCGTCGCCGCACGGACGGGAGGGGACCACCTCGTGCGTACCGCATCTCCTCGCACCATCGCCCTTCGGACACTCTTCCCGAAGGTGACCGCCGACGGCCCGCGTGCCGTCGGGTACCACTTCGCCATCGTTTTCGAGGCACTCCCGGCGCGCACCACGGCAGGGGGAGGAACGCCGTGACGCTGGTGTCGGCAGTGCTGCGGATCGGCAGGCAAGTGCGCGGTTACGTCCGCGAGTTGACGGACGAGGCGGCGTACGACCGCCATGTGGCACACCTGCGGACCGCGCATCCGGAGATCTGCGCGCCCTCGCGCCGGGAGTTCGAACGGATGCGGACGGACCGTCAGGAATCGGATCCGCGCCACGGATTCCGCTGCTGCTGACCGCCGGTCGTGGCCCGTCCGTTATGCGGACGGGGGTTCCGTGGAGCAAGACTCTCGCCTAGATTTCCCGCACGTTAAGCATGAGATAAGTGGAACCAGCGAGGGGACGGAGCCGCGTCATGTCCGATGCGCCTGAAGTGAGCGGACCGGTGATCACACCGGTCCGCGTCGTCATTGCACTGTGTCTGATCGCGCCGTTCGTGGCGATGCTCTGGGTCAGCTCCTACGCCAAGATCGACCCGACGTTCATCGGCATCCCGTTCTTCTACTGGTACCAGATGCTCTGGGTGCTGATCTCGACCGCGCTCACGATGACCGCGTACAAGCTGTGGCAGCGCGACCAGCGCGGCCGCAGGTCCGACCGGTCCGCGGGGAGCAAGGCGTGAACAACGGGGTCAACGGTGTCGCGCTCACCGTCTTCATCATCTTCTTCCTGGCCGTCACGGTCATGGGCTTCCTCGCCGCGCGCTGGCGCAGATCCGAGAACGACTCGCTCGACGAATGGGGCCTGGGCGGCCGCTCGTTCGGCACCTGGATCACCTGGTTCCTGCTCGGCGGCGACCTCTACACCGCGTACACCTTCGTGGCCGTCCCCGCGGCGATCTACGCGGCCGGCGCCTCCGGCTTCTTCGCGGTGCCGTACACGATCCTCGTGTACCCGCTGATCTTCACGTTCCTGCCGCGCCTGTGGTCGGTCTCGCACAAGCACGGGTACGTGACGACCTCGGACTTCGTGCGCGGACGCTTCGGCTCGAAGGGCCTGTCGCTGGCGGTCGCGATCACCGGCATCCTCGCCACGATGCCGTACATCGCGCTCCAACTGGTCGGCATCCAGGCCGTGCTCGACGTCATGGGCGTCGGCGGCGGCGAGAACACCAACTGGTTCGTCAAGGACCTGCCGCTGCTGATCGCGTTCGGCGTGCTCGCCGCGTACACCTACTCCTCCGGGCTGCGGGCCCCCGCGCTGATCGCGTTCGTCAAGGACACGCTGATCTACATCGTCATCGCGGTGGCCATCATCTACATCCCGATCAAGCTGGGCGGCTTCGACGACATCTTCGCCGCGGCCGGCAAGAAGTTCGAGCAGATCAACCCGGCGACGGACAAACCCGTCGGGGCGCTCGCGCCCGGCTCGTCCGGGACCTGGACGTACGCGACGCTGGCGCTCGGCTCGGCCCTCGCGCTGTTCATGTACCCGCATTCGATCACGGCGACCCTGTCGTCCAAGAGCCGCGAGGTCATCCGCCGCAACACCACGATCCTGCCGCTGTACTCGCTCATGCTGGGCCTGCTCGCGCTGCTCGGGTTCATGGCGATCGCGGCCGGGATCAAGGTGCAGAACGGGCAGTTGGCGATCCCGCAGCTCTTCGAGGACATGTTCCCCGACTGGTTCGCGGGGGTGGCGTTCGCCGCGATCGGCATCGGCGCGCTGGTCCCGGCGGCCATCATGTCGATCGCCGCGGCGAACCTGTTCACGCGCAACATCTACAAGGACTTCATCAAGCCGGACGCGACACCGCAGCAGGAGACCAAGGTCTCCAAGCTGGTCTCGCTGCTCGTGAAGGTCGGCGCCCTCGCCTTCGTCCTCACCATGGACAAGACGGTCGCCATCAACTTCCAGCTGCTGGGCGGCATCTGGATCCTGCAGACCTTCCCGGCCCTGGTCGGCGGTCTGTTCACCCGCTGGTTCCACCGCTGGGCGCTGCTCGCCGGCTGGGCCGTCGGCATGGTGTACGGCACGCTCGCCGCGTTCGGGGTGGAGTCGCCGACGCAGAAGCACTTCGGCGGGTCCTCGGCGGAGATCCCGGGCATCGGCCAGATCGGCTACATCGGCATGACGGCGATCGTGCTGAACGTGATCGTGACCGTGGTCCTCACCTTCGTCCTGCGGGCCGTGAAGGCGCCGGAGGGCGTCGACGAGACCTCGCCGTCGGACTACACCGCGGACGCCGGCGACAAGGGCGTGCAGACCGAGCTGCCCACGGTCGGTGCCGGTCACTAGTACCGCTCCCCCGGTCCACCTGACGAGCCCCTCCGGTCCGGAGGGGCTCGTCCCGTTACGGTGACCCGGTACAGCCCCGCACCACCCGCCTTGGAGGAAACGTGCCCGCCCCCATCGTTCTCGACAGTGATCCCGGTATCGACGACGCCGTAGCGCTCCAGTACCTGCTCGGCACCGGCCTGTGGGACCTCAAGGCGTACACGACGGTCGGCGGCAACGTCCCCGCCGAGCAGACCTTCCGCAACGGCCGCGCCCTCGCCCGCGCCTTCGGCATCGACGGCGACGTGTCCGTGCACCGCGGCGCGGGCCGCCCGCTCACCCGGCTGCCCTACTCGGCGGCCGGGGAGTTCCACGGCGCCTCCGGGCTCGGCGCCGAGACGCTGCCCGACTCCACCGCGCCCGAGCAGGCCGAGTCCTCCGCGCAGGCGCTGCTGCGGCTCTCGCGGGAGTACGAGGGTGAGCTCACCGTCTGCGCCACGGGACCGCTCACCAACGTGGCCCTCGCGCTCACCGAGGACCCCGGCTTCGCGCGGCGCGTGAAGAAGCTCGTCTTCATGGGCGGCGCCGCCGACGTGCCCGGGAACATCACCCCGGTCGCCGAGTTCAACGCCTGGGCCGACCCGGACGCCGTGGACCTCGTCGTCTCCTCCGGCATCGCCTACACGATGGTCGGCCTCGACGCGACGCACGGCTGGCGGTTCACCACCGACGACCTGGAGACCCTGCGGGCGGCGGGCGAGGGCATGGCGCTCACCGCCCGCCTGATGGACTTCTACCTCGGCGCCTACCGGGAGACCGGCGGCTCCCCGCTGCACGACCCGCTGGCCGTGGGCGTGTGCGCCGACGAGTCGTTCGTGACCGCCGCCGAGGGCACGGTCGTGGTGGAGTGCGGCTCCGAACTCACCCGCGGCAAGACCGTGTTCATCCCCTACGACGCGGACTACCCCCGCGCCTACTACCAGGAGTCCCCGCTGGTCGCGGCCCGCACCGCGCGGCGCGGCCGGGTCGCCCTCGGCACCGGCCCGCGCAACTTCACCGAGGACTTCGTGAACACCCTCCTCAAGCAGCCGACCGCCGCCTGAGCGTCACGGCCCCACCCCGTACAGCCCGCTGCCCACCTCCCGCGCGAGCCGCGCGGCCCAGCGCACGGTCGCGTCGCGGTCCGTGCCCTCGCCGCTGATGACCTGGACGAGGACGCCGCCGACCCGGACGTGGGCGGTGTACGTGGTCCTGGTGTCGCCCTCGTAGACGATGTCCTGGACCTCCAGGTACGCCTCGTCGCCGAGGCCCTTCAGCGGCTCCGCGCGGTAGCGCTCGGTGGCCGTGCCCGCCTCCATGTCGGAGCCGAACTCCCGGCAGTGGCGCAGGATGTCCTGCTCGACCCGGTGCAGTTCACGGGCGGCCGCGGGCCGCAGTGACACGAGGAGCTCGGTGACCACGATGTGCCCGCGCGGCGGCGCGTGCGTCCGGTCGACCCAGGAGGCGTGGGCGGAGGCCGTCGTGCCGCGGTAGGCGGCCGGGCCGAGCCACGCCGGGTCCGCCGTGCTGTCGAGGCAGTACGACCACCGGCCGCGCCGCTGCTCGTGGGTGGACTCGAACGGCATCGCGAGCACCTCGTCGAGCTCCAGGCCCCGCCCGAAGTCGCTCGCGGGCAGCAGCGCGGCCCGCAGCCGCTCGGCGCTGAAGGTGCGCGCCCCGGGCGCGGCGGCATCCAGCCCGGGCGCGGTCGCCGGGCCGGTCGGGAGGACCACTTCCGGACGGGCCGGCTCCGGGCGCGTCGGCGTGGCGGACGCGGTCCTGCTCGACGCGGGCCGCTTCGCCTCGGCCCCCTCCGGCCGCTGCTGCCGATCAGCGCCGCACCCGGCCAGAAGCCCCGCCAGGACCGGCACCACGGCCGCCGTCCACCACCCGCGCATGGCACCACTCTCCCCCTGATCGTCCCCACTGCGAGACCTTAGCCGACACAAGATGTGGGGGTGCGGCGAACACCCGGCACAACATGTATGCTCGCTCTCGCTGTCAGCGCAGGGGAATCCGGTGCAAATCCGGAACTGTCCCGCAACGGTGAACGTAAGCCTCGTACAGGCGCCCACGTGAGTCCGAAGACCTGCCGACGGCACACCCGAGCCACCCGGCCCGGGTGTCGACGACGTCCGGGCCTCGTGGAATGGGCCGGTGACGCGGGCCCTGCCGTGCGCGGGCCCCTGCCACTGTCTCCCCGCGGGCCCCGAGCCGAGCGAGGGAGAGCCCCACCGTGACCATCGCGCCCGCTGATCCTGCCTCAGTCGTGGCCGAGGCGGATGCCCCCGGTACCGCGTTGCTGCGCACCCTGACCGAGCTGACCGCCGATCTGCCCGCCGCCGATCCCGGCCGGGTCGCGGCCGCCGCGCTGCGGGGCCGCAGCGCGCGGGCCGACGAGGCCGAGCTGCGCGAACTCGCCACCGAGGGCGCGGCCGGGCTGATCTCCGAGGACCCCGTCTACTCCCGGCTCGCCGCGCGGCTGCTGACGCTCTCCATCGCCGCCGAGGCCGCCTCGCAGGGCGTCACGTCGTTCACCGGATCGATCGCCGTCGGCCACCGTGAGGGCCTGATCGCGGACCGCACCGCCGAGTTCGTCCGCGTCCATGCCGCACGCCTCGACGCGCTGGTGGACCGGGCGGCCGACGACCGCTTCGGCTACTTCGGCCTGCGCACCGTCTTCAGCCGCTACCTCCTGCGGCACCCGATCACCCGCAAGGTGATCGAGACGCCCCAGCACTTCATGCTGCGGGTCGCGGCCGGTCTCGCCGAGGACGACTCGGCGCGCGCGCTCGAAGAGGTCGCCGCGCTGTACCGCCTGATGAGCCGGCTCGACTACCTCCCCTCCTCCCCCACGCTCTTCAACTCCGGCACCCGGCACCCGCAGATGTCGAGCTGCTACCTCCTCGACTCGCCGCTGGACGAGCTGGACTCGATCTACGACCGCTACCACCAGGTGGCCCGGCTCTCCAAGCACGCCGGCGGCATCGGGCTGTCGTACTCCCGCATCCGCTCGCGCGGCTCGCTGATCCGCGGCACGAACGGCCACTCCAACGGCATCGTGCCGTTCCTGAAGACCCTCGACGCGTCGGTCGCCGCCGTGAACCAGGGCGGGCGCCGCAAGGGCGCGGCCGCCGTCTACCTGGAGACCTGGCACTCCGACATCGAGGAGTTCCTGGAGCTGCGCGACAACACCGGCGAGGACGCGCGGCGCACCCACAACCTGAACCTGGCGCACTGGATCCCGGACGAGTTCATGCGCCGGGTGGACGCGGACCGGCCGTGGTCGCTGTTCTCGCCGGCCGACGTGCCCGAGCTGGTCGACCTGTGGGGCGACGAGTTCGACGCCGCGTACCGGAAGGCCGAGGCCGAGGGGAAGGCGCTCAAGACCATCCCGGCCCGCGACCTGTACGGCCGCATGATGCGCACCCTCGCGCAGACCGGCAACGGCTGGATGACGTTCAAGGACGCCGCCAACCGCACCGCCAACCAGACCGCGGAGCCCGGCCACACGGTCCACTCCTCGAACCTGTGCACCGAGATCCTGGAGGTGACGGACGACGGGGAGACCGCGGTCTGCAACCTCGGCTCGGTGAACCTCGGTGCGTTCGTGGTCGGGGGCGACATCGACTGGGAGCGCCTGGACGAGACCGTCCGCACGGCCGTCACCTTCCTCGACCGCGTCGTCGACATCAACTTCTACCCGACCGAGCAGGCCGGCCGCTCCAACGCCCGCTGGCGCCCGGTGGGTCTGGGCGCGATGGGTCTGCAGGACGTCTTCTTCAAGCTGCGCCTGCCGTTCGACTCCCCCGAGGCCAAGGCGCTGTCCACGCGGCTCCAGGAGCGGATCATGCTCGCCGCGTACGAGGCGTCGGCGGACCTCGCCGAGCGCAGCGGCCCGCTCCCCGCCTGGGAGAAGACCCGGACCGCGCGCGGTGTGCTGCACCCGGACCACTACGACGTCGAGTTCACCTGGCCGGAGCGCTGGGCCGCGCTGCGGGAACGTATCGCCTCGACGGGCATGCGCAACTCGCTGCTGCTCGCCATCGCGCCGACCGCCACGATCGCCTCGATCGCCGGTGTCTACGAGTGCATCGAGCCGCAGGTCTCCAACCTGTTCAAGCGCGAGACCCTCTCGGGCGAGTTCCTCCAGGTCAACTCGTACCTGGTGGACGAGCTGAAGGCGCTCGGCGTGTGGGACGCGCAGACCCGGGAGGCACTGCGCGAGTCCAACGGCTCGGTGCAGGGCTTCACCTGGGTGCCCGAGGAGGTCCGCGCGCTGTACCGCACGGCGTGGGAGATCCCGCAGCGCGGGCTCATCGACATGGCGGCGGCCCGTACCGCCTTCCTCGACCAGGCCCAGTCGCTGAACCTGTTCCTGGAGACGCCGACCATCGGCAAGCTCTCGTCGATGTACGCGTACGCCTGGAAGTCGGGGCTGAAGACGACGTACTACCTGCGCTCGCGTCCCGCGACGCGCATCGCCCGGGCCGCCGGCCGCTCGTCGGTTCCTGCCCAGACCACCCAGACCGCCGCCGAAGCCGACGCGGTCGCCTGTTCCCTGGAAAACCCCGAGTCCTGCGAGGCCTGCCAGTAATGACCGACACCACTCCTGAGAAGAACCTGCTCGACCCGGGCTTCGAACTGACCCTGCGCCCGATGCGCTACCCGGACTTCTACGAGCGCTACCGCGACGCGATCAAGAACACCTGGACCGTCGAGGAGGTCGACCTCCACTCGGACGTCGCCGACCTCGCGAAGCTCAGCCCCGGTGAGCAGCACATGATCGGCCGCCTGGTCGCGTTCTTCGCGACGGGTGACTCGATCGTCGCGAACAACCTGGTCCTGACGCTGTACAAGCACATCAACTCCCCCGAGGCGCGGCTCTACCTCTCGCGCCAGCTCTTCGAGGAGGCCGTGCACGTCCAGTTCTATCTGACGCTGCTCGACACCTACCTCCCCGACCCGGAGGACCGGACGGCGGCCTTCGCCGCGGTGGAGAACATCCCGTCCATCCGCGAGAAGGCCGAGTTCTGCTTCAAGTGGATGGACTCGGTGGAGAAGCTGGACCGCCTGGAGTCCAGGGCGGACCGCCGGCGCTTCCTGCTCAACCTGATCTGCTTCGCCGCGTGCATCGAGGGCCTGTTCTTCTACGGTGCCTTCGCGTACGTCTACTGGTTCCGCAGCCGCGGCCTGCTGCACGGCCTGGCCACCGGCACCAACTGGGTGTTCCGCGACGAGACGATGCACATGTCGTTCGCTTTCGACGTGGTCGACACCGTCCGCAAGGAGGAGCCGGACCTCTTCGACGACGCGCTGGAGCAGCAGGTCACCGACATGCTGCGGGAGGCGGTCGAGGCCGAGCTGCAGTTCGGGCGCGACCTGTGCGGTGACGGCCTGCCGGGCATGAACACCGACTCGATGCGCCAGTACCTGGAGTGCGTCGCCGACCAGCGCCTGCAGCGTCTGGGCTTCGCGCCGGTCTACGGCTCGGAGAACCCGTTCGCCTTCATGGAGCTCCAGGGCGTCCAGGAACTGACCAACTTCTTCGAGCGCCGCCCGTCCGCGTACCAGGTCGCGGTCGAGGGCTCGGTCGGCTTCGACGAGGAGTTCTGATCCGGCCCGCGCCGTGAAATCGACGTGACCCGCCCTCCTGGCGTCGGCAGACTCGGTGCATGACGACACCCCAACTGGCCCAGGAGATAGCGGAGTTCTATTCCGACCACTACGACGAGCAGAGCCGGCTCGCGGACTCCGCGTGCGGGGTCCTGGAGCTCGTCCGCACCCAGGAGCTGCTGCGCCGCCATCTGCCGCCCGCCCCCGCGTCCGTCCTGGACGTGGGAGGCGGGCCCGGTGTGCATGCGCGGTGGCTGGCGCAGGACGGGTACCGGGTGCATCTCGTCGACCCGGTCGAGCGGCACGTGGCCCAGGCGCGCGAGGCGAGCGGGGCGTACACGGTCGAGGTCGGGGACGCGCGGGCGCTGACCGCTGCCGACTCCTCGTACGACGCCGTACTGCTCCTCGGTCCGCTCTACCATCTGCCCGAACTCGCGGACCGTGAGCGGGCGCTGGCGCAGGCGCTGCGGGTCGTGAAGCCGGGGGGAGCGGTGGTCGCGGCAGGGATCCAGCGGTTCGCGCCGCTCTTCGACCACATGGGGCACGGGCGGCTGCACCGGGACGGGCTGCCGGAGCGGGTCGGACGGGTCGTGGCCACCGGGCGCAACGAGGGCGAGCACTTCACCAGCGCCTACTTCCACGGCACCGGGCAGTTGGCGGACGAGCTACGGGCGGCGGGCCTCGCCGACGTCCGGGTGTACGGCGTGGAGGGTCCGGGCGACGGCGCCCTGAAGGCCGCCGAGCTGGCCACCGGCCGCCGTCCCGCTCCGGACTCCGAGCTGTTCAGGTCCGCTCTGGCGGCGGCCCGGCTGGCCGAGCCGCATCCCGAGCTGACGGTGGCGAGTTCGCATCTGCTGGCTTTCGGACGGCGGCCGGATCAGGCGGCGGCCGTGTAGCGGGAGCGCCGCTCCTCGGTCTCGCGGGCCTCTCGGGCGGCGCGGATCTCGCGGTCGATGCGCCGGTCGCGGGCGATCCCGTACAGGGAGGGACCGGCCAGGAGCAGGAGGACGAAGAGGACGGTCAGGTAGTTCATCGCTGTGTTCATGCCTCTACTCTGGCCCGGCCACGACCCTCGCGGCAGTGGCAGGACTGTCATCAGACCGTGAAATCCTGCCAACTCTGCGGCACACTGGTCGGCATGCTGAAGAACGTGGCCGCAGTGCTGCTCGACGGTGTGCATCCCTTCGAACTCGGCGTCGTCTGCGAGGTGTTCGGCCTCGACCGCGGCGACGCGGGACTGCCCGTGTACGACTTCGCGGTGGTCTCCGCGGAGAGCCCGTCCCTGACCACCCATGTCCCCGGCATGACGATCTCCACCCCTTACGGACTCGAACGGCTGGCGGAGGCCGACCTCATCACGATCCCCTCGGCGGGACGGCGTTTCGACTCCTACCCGCCGGACCTCCTCGACGCGCTGCGCCAGGCGGTCGACCGCGGAGCGCGCGTGCTCAGCCTCTGCGCGGGCGTGTTCGTGCTGGGCGCCGCCGGGCTCCTCGACGGACGCCGCTGCGCGGTCCACTGGCGGTACGCGCACGAGCTCGCCCGGCAGTTCCCGCGCACCCGCGTCGACCAGGACGTGCTGTACGTCGACGAGGGCTCGGTGATCACCTCGGCCGGCACCGCCGCGGGCATCGACGCCTGTCTGCACATCGTGCGCACCGAGCACGGCGCCGAGGTGGCCAACACGATCGCGCGGCGCATGGTCGTCCCGCCGCACCGCGACGGCGGCCAGGCCCAGTACGTGGAGCGGCCGCTGCCGACGACGCGCTGCGACACCGTCGGCGAGGTGCTGGCCTGGATGGAGCGGCACCTGGCCGACCCGGTGACCGTGGAGGAGCTGGCGGCGCGGGCGCACATGTCGCCGCGCACCTTCGCCCGCCGCTTCCTCCAGGAGACGGGGACCACGCCCTACCGCTGGCTGCTGCGCCAGCGGGTGCTGTTCGCGCAGGAGTTGCTGGAGGGCACGGACCAGACGGTGGACGCCATCGCCGGACGCGCCGGATTCGGCAACGCCGCGGCGATGCGCCACCAGTTCATGAAGGTGCTCGGCACGACGCCGAACGCCTTCCGCCGGACCTTCCGGGTACGACTGGCCGGCTAGCGGCGGCTAGGGCTTCCGCGCCTCCACGCGCAGCACGGCCCTCCTGGGCTGCAGCGTGATGCCGAGGCGTGGCGTCGAATCCGTCTCCGGTACCTGCACGAACCGCCACTTGGCCACCAAGGTGCCGAGGGTCAGGGCCAGTTCGGTCATGCTGTAGTGATCGCCGGGGCACTTGCGGTTGCCGGTGCCGAAGGGCTGGTGCGCGGTCCGCGCGGCCGCCGTGCGGCGCTCCGGCAGCCAGCGGTCGGGGTCGAAGTCCAGCGCGTCCTCGAAGGAGCGCGGGTCGCGCTGCATCGCGTACGGGCTGTAGAAGATGTCGGTCCCGGCCGGAATCCGGTATCCGCCGAGCTCGGTGTCGGCGGCGGCGACCCGGGTGAATATCCAGGCCGCCGGGCGAATCCGCATCGACTCGGTGATGAGGTTCCGCATATATGCGAGGTCCTTGAGGTCGCCGAAAGCGACCGGCCGGCCACCCGTGACGGATTCAACTTCCTCGTACAAGCGCCTTTCGTGCTCGGGATGTTCGGCGAGAAGTTGCAGGGTCCACGCCAAAGTCTTCGCCACATTCTCGCCACCGGCCACCAGCAGCGCGATGACTTGGTCGTGGGCCTCTTGTTCGGGGACCAGTTCGCCGTTCTCGTCGCGGGCCTGAAGCAATGTGGTGAGGAGGTCGTCGGGATTGCTTCCCGAAGCCGCCACTCCCCTTCGTTCGGCGATGATCTCGTCGACCAGCCGATGCAAATCGGCCAATGCTCGCGCGAATCGACGATTGGCCGGAAGTGGCAGCCGGTAGAACGGTCCGACGGACAGAATCATCCGCCGGTACATACCGTCGAAGACCGTGCCGAGAGCCGTGCAGAGCCGCTCGGCGCGCTCGTCCAGCGCCTCGACGCACAGCAGCGAACGGGCCGCCGTGCGGGTCGCGGTGCGGAACATCTCGCCCGCGATGTCGACGGTCTGCCCGGGGCGCAGCCCGTCGGCGGTGCGCTGCGCCTCCTCAGCCATCAGCACCCCGTACTCGGCGATCCGGTCCGGCCGGAACGCGGGCTGCAACGCGCGGCGCTGACGCCGGTGCCGCGCTCCGTTGCTGGTCGCCACGCCCTGGCCGAGCAGCACCCCGAGCGTGTCCCACAGGGCCCCGCCGACCAGGAAGTCCGGGCTCCGCAGGAGCCGTTCGACGAGCTCCGGGGAGTTCACCGCGTAGGCGGTCCTGGGGCCCAGCCTGATCCGCACGACATCGCCGCCGTCGCGCAGCGAGGTGAGGAAGCCGAGCGGGTCGCGCAGCAGGTTCCAGGCGTGGCCGACGAGGGGCGCGCCGCCGGGAGCGGGTGGCGGTGTGGTCGGCTCCGGCCGCGGCTCCGGCTCCCTGTCCGGTATGTGTGCCTGGTTCGGCAACGTGGATTCGAGGCTCATGCGCGGTCACCCACCTGATCGGTCCTGGGCGTGTCGGTGATGTACGGCGGGGTGGCCCGGTCGTCCCAGGTGTCGACCTGATAGCGCCCCGATTCATGATGGAACCAGTACACGGAACTGAACCAGTTCCGCATGTTCTCGACGCACGACCTGATGGCCGCCGCGAGTTCCCTTCCGTGCGGTCCTATCTGTTCCGCGGAGACCACGGTCAGCTCGATCTCCTGTTCCGCCGCGAGGAAATCCGAAATGGTTCCCTGAACCCTGCGGTGGACTTCCTTCGCGGCTTCCCCCACGGACATTCCCTCATGTTTGATGAGGCTTATCCCGAGGTTGTGCAATTCCTGCCCCGCGAGTTCCTTGGGCAGTGAGCAGAGGTCGTTGTACCACGCGGAGAAATCCTGGGTCGCGAGTGTGGCCCGCATGAATGCATCGTTCTTCCGCACCCAGGTGGGGAGTTCGTACTGGGCGACCGGTTCGAGCAGATCGATCCAGATCCAGTGGGCGAAAGTCCGCCGCCGCAGACGAATGTATTCGTCGACCGTCGGCACGGTCCCCGACATCCGATTGCGGAACTCCTCGTCGTACGCGTCGATCACCACGTGGAAGTGGCGGGCGAACCGGGCGTCCCAGGACCTGCCGAGCCGGCCGTAGAACCGGTCGAAGCAGTCCGCGAACCCCGCGACCAGTGGATCCGGGTGGTCCAGGTGCAGCTGCGGGGCCTCCGTGGCCGCGTGCAGCTGGACGGCGAGGCGGCGCCAGTCGGCGGCCCTGCCGTGGATCACGTCACGGTCGTGCCGGTCGTCCCAGGCGAAGAACCACGCACTGAAGTCGGCTATCGCCGCGAGGAGGTCGTCGGGCGCACCCATGTAGTAGCCAGCGACCAAGTCCGTGTAGCACAGACCGTCGGCATATTTCTCCACCTTGTCGGCGGGCATGAGCCGCTTTTCGAGCAGCCAGGTACGCGTCTTCTCCTGGAGCTTTGGCCAATACGGATGCAGTTTGCGAGGAAACGCGTCCTCGATCACCGGTAGTGCCAGCGCCGGCGGTACTGCCGCATGTGGAGCATGTGGATAGGCAGGCACGAACAACCCCTCTCTGTCGGCCGAAGGCGTACACCCCTCCCGCAGTGCCGGGCGCGCGCCGTTGCGTATCCCCGCGCTTTCTATTCAGCACCACAACTGACCGTTCTGGGAACGGATTTGCTCCCCTCACTACCCCTAGTCACCGGATTCGTCCCCTTACATGACCGGATCTGAATCATGTGGGGCTGATCCTGTTCGCACACGCGGGCGCACACCCACGCACACGAACGGCGCCCGGCCGGATCTCTCCGGGCCGGGCGCCGTTTCGGGGCGGGGCGTGCGTCAGTCGTTGGCGACCACGGGGTAGCGCGGGGTGCCCTCTTCCATCTGCTTCAGGGCGTTCTTGCGCTCGCGCTTCGACAGCCGGTCGATGTAGAGGTACCCGTACAGGTGGTCCGTCTCGTGCTGGAGGCAGCGCGCGAAGTAGCCGGTGCCGCGCACGGTGATCGGGTTGCCCTTCTCGTCCTGCCCGGTGACCACGGCGTAGTCGGGGCGGGCCAGTTCGGCGTACGCCGTCGGGACGGACAGGCAGCCCTCGTTGGAGTCGTCGAGGCGGCGCCGGTCGGCGGGCAGCTCGCGCAGCACCGGGTTGCAGACGACGCCGGTGTGGCGCACGCCCTCGTCGTCCGGGCAGTCGTACACGAAGACCTTGCGGTCCACGCCGATCTGGTTGGCGGCGAGGCCGACGCCCTCGGCGGTGCGCTGGCTGGCGAACATGTCGTCGACCAGCCGGGCCAGCTCGTCGTCGAACTCGGTGACGTCCTTGCACTCCTTGTGCAGAACCGGATTCCCGACGACGGTGATCGGCCGCGAGGTGCCCCGCTCCCGGTAGGCCGCCTCGCGCGCCTCGCAGTCCTCGGTGTCGACGACGAATCCCTCGTCGTCGACGGGAAGCACGCCGCCGTGCTGCTGATCGTCGGTGTCCTGCTGAGCCATGACGGACGTGAGCCTTCCTGGGAATACGGGGGTTACCTCTACAGGGTACGGGGGGAAGCGCCCCGCCAGGGGCGCGGGGAACTGCGCGAGAAGCCCCACCGGCCGTCAGCGACCGCGAGCCTCAGCACACCTCTTCAAGATCCCGCCAGTCGCGCGAATCCGGCGAATCGGCGACCCACCCGTCGAGCAGCCCCCGCACCAGAGAAGCCGGCGCGGCCACCCCGCACTCCCGCTCCGGCACCCACAGCTGCCCGTCGGTGCGATGCCCCAGCGGCCCGGGATGCCCCGGCTCACTGTGGTCGTGCGGGTCGAGGTGCTCCTCGTCGCCCTCGTCGGACGGCATCCGGGACTCCGAGCACATCCGGCACAGCAGCCGCACCGACGAGGACCAGTCCTCGGCGGCGAAACCGGCGTCGGCGGCCAGCCGCTCCAGGGCGTCCCGGTCGGACTCGGTGGCGGCCTCCAGGAGCACGACCCAGGTCGGCACGGGCGAGGGCGCCCACAGCTCGATCTCGTCGAAGACCGGGAAGGAGTGCCCGGCGGTGGTGGTCCGCTCGCCGTGCGGCACCCCGTCGTGCAGGACGACCTCGCCCCAGCGCCGCCCGGAGGAGGGCAGCGGGATGGACAGCACCTCGATGCGCGCGGGGTCGAGCCTGCGCCCCCACACGACCTCGGCCTCGCCCTCCGGCGAGAGCCGCACGGCGGCGCTGCCCAGCTCCATGCCCGTGGGCTCGCCGGCCGCGGTGGCCCCGCCGGGCACCCGCAGCCCGTACGCCTGCCAGGCCCGCCGCGCCAGCGGCCAGTCCTGGAGGGCGGTGGCGGCGATCCCGACGTTCCACCAGTCCGGTGCGCCGGTCTCGCGGTCCAGCAGGGCGACGGCACGCAGTCCGGCGGTCCGCGCCTGCTCCCAGTCGTGCCGGAACTTGTGCAGCAGCGCGAGGTTGAACCAGGACTCCGAGAGCCACGGCTCCAGGTCGGCGGCGCGGGTGAGCAGTGCCCCCGCGTCCTCGTACCGCCCGTCGCCGATCAGCGTGAACGCACGATCTGTGGCCTGCCGCCACGAGGCGGAGGGCCGGTGCCGTCCCTTGCCGAAGATCCTCACGATTCCCGCCTGCCGATACTTGAGGCCCGTGCCCCCGGACCCCCTCTTTGGTCGCTCTTTTGCATCCAACCACGGACGGTCGGAGACCCGCTCATTACCCATGGGTTACCCCGCCGACCCTAGGCTCAGACCAGGGTGCGACACCACTCTGGCCAGTGCCTCGACGACCTCCGTCTGGTACTCCCTGCCGGTGGCCAGACGCAGTTCTTCCAGGGCGGCGAGGGGCCCCTGGGGGCCCGTTCCCCTGGCCATCTCGTCGTATGCGTTCGCTGTCCGCACAATCCGTGCGGCGAGCGGCTGTTCCCGGTACGGATCGGCCAGCCGCTCGACGACGACGGCCACCTTGGCGTCCACCCCGGTCTGCCGGACGACGGCGCCGCCGAGGAGGGCGATCCGGCGCTGCTGGGTGACGGGCAGGGTCGCGGTCGCCCCGTCGCGCACCGGGTCGACGAGCGAGAGCTGCCCGATGTCGTGCATCAGCGCCGCGTACTCCAGAACGGTCAGGTCCGGCCCGGAGAGCCCCAGCTCGCGCCCCGTGGCACGGCTCAGCGCCGCGACCCGGTGGGCGTGCCCGTGCGGGGTGTATCCGGCGATCTCGGTGGCGCGGGCCAGCGAGGCGATGGTCTGGCGGTACGTGGCGCGGACCGCGGAGTAGCGCCGGAAGGCCAGCTGGGTCAGGAGCAGCGGCAGGCTGATGACGGGCAGCGCCCACAGTCCGGCGACCGCCACGGCCAGCGCGAGGACGGCCCCGGTCGCGCCGACGGCGGTGCCGATACCGAGCATGGCCCGCATCTCGTCGCGCAGCAGCGGCCCGAACGGCCAGCGGGTGCGGGCGTGCGCCATGGCGGCGGCGAGCACGGCGTCGCACAGCCCGGTCAGCGCCAGCAGCCCGACGACGAACAGCGCGAAGAACGCGCCGTCGCCGAACCATTCCTCGACCTTGCCCCGGTTGTACAGCGGCTGGAAGCAGGCGGCGGCGAACCAGACGGTCAGCACGCGCCGCGCCATGTGGTCGAGCGAGGGCCCGTGGCCCCGGGCCACGTGCGGGACGCAGCCGACGAGCGCGCCGGCCACGGCGACGGCGACGACCTGGAGCACCCCGTGGTGCGTGCCGTGTCCGGCGACCGAGCCCAGCAGCGCGTACGCCAGCGCGCCCGCGGCGCCGAGCGGCGCGGACTCGCGGTCCCCGCCCCCGCCCCAGCGCGCCAGCTCCCCCACGGCGACCAGGACCCCGAACCCGAGCGCGACGCCGCGCTCGTCGGCTCCGCGCGCGACGGTGGCCACCATCGCGACGAGGCTGACGAGCGCGGCGACGACATAGACCCCTACGACGAACCCGGGCGCCACCCCGGCCTTGGGCCGTCTGCCGCCAAGGGCGGCAGGGTGGGCAAGGCGGCCCCCGGCGCCGAGGGCGCCCCCTTCGGGCTCCGGCCGCAGCCCCGGCACGGCACCCTCGGCGCCGGCAGCCCGCCCGTCGGGCCGGCTCCCGCTCACCGCGCCGAAGCCCCGCGCAGCGGCACCGCCTCGGCCCGGGCCCCGGGAACCCCGCCCGCCTCGTCCGCCGTCACCGTCGGATGCCATCCCTCCCGGTCGAGGGCCCGCACCAGCGCCCCCACCATCACCGGATCGAACTGCGTCCCCGCGCACCGCTCCAGCTCGGCGACGGCCACCGGCACCGGCCGCGCCCGCGAGTACGTCCGCGTGGACGTCATCGCGTCGAAGGCGTCGGCCACCGCCACGACCCGGGCGAACTCGGGAATCTGCGTCCCCACGAGCCCGTACGGATAGCCGCTCCCGTCCAGCCGTTCGTGATGGTGCAGGATCGCGGCCCGCGCCTCCCCCAGGAAGCCGATGCCGCGCACCATCTCGTGCCCGTACTCCGGATGGAGTTCGATGACCTTGCGTTCCTCGGGGGTCAGCGGTCCGTCCTTGCGCAGCAGCCGCGTCGGCACGCCGAGCTTCCCGACGTCGTGCAGGATCCCGGCGAACCGCAGCACCTCGGCCCGCTCGCCGGGCATCCCCAGCTCACGGGCGATCATCATGGACGCCTGCCCGACCCGCTCGCTGTGCCCGCGCGTGTAGCCGTCCTTGATGTCGACGGCCTGCACGAGGGCGCGGATGGTGGCCTGGTGGGCGGAGCGCTCGCGCTGGTACTGGGCGAACACCCAGCAGGAGATGCACATCGGCAGCACGACGAGCAGCGCGGCCACCGGCCCGTACGAACTCGTCCAGAGCACCGCCATCATCAGTGCGGCGAGTCCGTGCACGGCCACCGGCGCGAGGGAGCGCAGGAAGAGGCCGCGCCAGGCGCTGCGCGGCGGAACGCGCTCGGCGACGGCGAGGATCCCCCCGTCGAGGACGGCGAGCACGGCGCAGAAGACGAGCACGGCGGCGCCGCCGGGTACCAGCGCGTACGGGAACCGGGGACCGGAGACCGCGCCGGGCCCGCCGAGCATCTCGAAGACCTGTGCGGACGCCCGTACGGCGACCGCGAGTTGAGCCGCCCGCCACACGCGGCGCAGCCACTTCGGGCGCTGCTCGACCGGCCCGAGCAGGGCGCCGGGGACGGCGACGAGCGCCGCGGCCGACGGCGGCAGCAGAAACGCTCCTGCGAGCAGTACGGGGTAGAACGTGCCCATGCCCCGGGGGCCGCGCCCGGCCAGACCGCAGCCCACGTACACGCACGCGAGCAGCGCGACGGCGGGCCAGGAGGTACCGGGGGTGAAGGCGGGCGCCGCGCAGAAGGCGCCCGCGCCCGCCGTCAGGAGCACATACGCACCGGCCATCGGCGTAACCGACCGCATGCCCAACTCCCTCCCCGTGACGTTCCGTTCACGGAGACCAGAGATTAGGCCGCGGGACGCGCCGCCCGGGCGCCATCACGTCGAATACCGGGACAGAGGGCCCTGGATTAGCACGATCGAGTGAAACTGACGGCGAACTGTCTCCCAACTGCCACACGAGGTGGGGCAGTTGGCTACGACGATGGGAGGAGGGCCGCCGGGCTCAGGCGAGCGGGGTGCCCTCGTCGGGCGCGCCCTGGCCGGAGCGGATCACTTCGATCCGCCCCATGACCTTGGCCCGCAGGTCGCTGGGCACGTCGTCCGAGCCGCAGCACCGCTTGACCAGCTTCTTCACGGCCTGCTCCAGGCCGTACTTCTCCAGGCACGGGGAGCACTCCTCGAAGTGCACCTCGAACTTGGTGCAGTCGGAGTCCGGCATCTCGTGGTCGAGGAACTCGTAGAGATGGTCGAGGACTTCCGCGCAGTCCGTCTCGTGCGGCTCTCCGCAGCTCATGAGCCCGAGCCTTTCGCTTCGTTCGACTCTCCGGCGCCGGCCGGGACGAGCCCACGGTCGCGGGCGTAGTCCTCCAGCATGCCGCGCAGCTGGCGGCGTCCCCGGTGGAGCCGGGACATCACAGTCCCGATGGGTGTCCCCATGATGTCCGCGATCTCCTTGTACGCAAAGCCCTCTACGTCGGCGAGATAGACCGCGATGCGGAATTCCTCCGGGATCGCCTGCAGCGCCGACTTCACGTCCGAGTCGGGCAGGTGGTCGAGCGCCTGCGACTCGGCCGAGCGCAGACCGGTCGACATGTGCGACTCGGCACGCGCCAGCTGCCAGTCCTCGATCTCCTCGGCGGCACTGCGCTGGGGCTCGCGCTGCTTCTTGCGGTACGAGTTGATGAAGGTGTTCGTGAGGATCCGGTACAGCCACGCCTTGAGGTTGGTGCCCTCGCGGAACTGGTGGAACGACGCGTACGCCTTGGCGTACGTCTCCTGCACCAGGTCCTCCGCATCGGCGGGGTTGCGCGTCATGCGCAGCGCGGCCGAGTACATCTGGTCGAGGAACTCCAGCGCGTCCCGCTCGAAGCGCGCACTGCGCTCGGTGGCGGTCTCCGCCGGCTCGGGCCGCTCGTCGGGCTGGCCGTGTTCGGTCCCTGCGTCGGTCCCTGTGACCGGACCCACCTCCTCAAGCGACGTCGTGGAACCCGGGAAGGCTCCACCCGAATCGGAGGATAGACGACGATCCGGTCCGCCCGCCGCCCGAATAGGAGCGGTCTTGGCAGCCGACAGCACGCTCCACTCCAGGTCAGGAGCGGTGCTGCGACTGGGGCAGATGGTCGAACCCATGCGGCGGACTTCCTCTCGTACGAATGGTGTGCACCGGTAGTGGCGACAACAGTCGTCCCTCGCTCCACATTCCCGGTGTTCACCCGGGGTTCAGACGAGTGACCGGGCCCACGCGGCGACGGCGTCGGTGATCGTCTCCAGGGCCTCGTCCTGCCCGACGGGGGCGCGCTTGGGGACGGCGAAGCCGTGATCGCCGTAGGGCACTTCCACGAGGTCGTAGAGCGGGGAGTCCGGGAACTCGGCGGGCTTGCCGAAGGGGTCGTTGCCGCCCTGCACGACGAGGGTCGGCACCCCGGCGCCGAGCAGTTCCCCGGCCCGGGACTTCTCCGGCCTGCCCGGCGGGTGCAGCGGGAAGCTCAGGGCGAGGACGGCTGCGGCGCCGAGGTCCGCGGCGGTGCGGCAGGCCACGCGGGCGCCCGCGCTGCGGCCCGCGGCGATCACCGGGTGTCCGGGGGCGGTCAGCGCGGGCCACAGGTCGTGCCAGGCGGCGTCGAGGGTCTTGGGCGCCGGGGCCAGCTTCTTCCCGGCCACGCGCCAGGGCTGCTCCACCAGGGCGACGGTCACTCCGTGGGCGGGCAGGGTCGTGGCGAGGGCCTGGAGGTCGCGGGCCTCGATGCCGCCCCCCGCGCCGTGGCTCGCCGCCAGGATCAGGGTCGGGTGCGGGGCGCGGTGCCAGGTGATCCGCGCGTCGCCGCTCCGCGTGCTCACGGGCTGGGTCTCGGGTACTGGGGTCACGCGATCATGGTGCCGGGTGGGGGCCGGATCGACGCCGTTCTTCGGGTGCGGGTTTCGTCGTGGCTGGTCGCGCAGTTCCCCGCGCCCCTGAGGCATGCGCTGCGCGCAGCCTCCCCCTGGGGCGAGCGCCCGATGAGATGGCGCACGAAGTGCGCATCTCAGGGGCGCGGGGAACTGCGCGAGAAGCGGCCGCCGGGGCGCGCTCGGGGACGTCAGAAGAGGGTGCCCTCCTCCGGGGCCTCCAGTTCCTTCAGGAGTTCGGGGCCGTTGTTGCGGACATTGCTCACGGCGGTGGACACGGGATAGGCCCGCATCAGCCCCTCCGGCGGCGCCGCGAGCAGCCCCCGTACGTCCTCCGCCTCGGTGCGCGAAGGATCGAGCCACGCGTCCCACCGGTCCGGCGTCAGCATCAACGGCATCCGCGGATGAATGTCGGACAGAGACCGCGGCCCCTCCTGGGGCGCGACCCCGAGCGGAGCCGTCTCGGCCTCGAGCGTGATCACGGAGCACGTCACCCACCAGGCCAGCGGATGCTCGTCCGGCAGCGTCCGGTCCCGCCAGAACTCGTACAGCCCGGCCATGGCGAACACGGACCCGTCGGCCGGCGTCACGAAGTACGGCTGCTTGCGCGGCCGCTTCTTCTTGCCCTCGACCTCGAGGTCCCGCTCCGCGGGCGCGGTCACCCACTCGTAATAGCCGTCGGCGGGGACGATGCAGCGCCGGGCCGCGAAGGCCCGCCGGTACGACGGCTTCTCGTGGACGGTCTCGGCCCGCGCGTTGATCATGCGGGCGCCGCCCTCGGGGGTCTTCGCCCAGGACGGCACGAGTCCCCACTTCAGCTTGCGCAACTGGCGAACCGGACGCGGGTCGTCGGCGTCTTTCACGGGGCGGTCGAGGACCGCGTAGACCTCCTTGGTGGGGGCCACGTTGAAGTCCGGCTCGAAGGCCTCCTCCGGCTCCCACTTCTCGATCTCAAAGATTCCTGCGAGATCCTCGGGCCTACGACTCGATGCATACCGTCCGCACATACGTGCCACAGTGCCAGAAGCAAGCCCCCCACCGAACGGGAGCCGGAAAGAACCATGGACGCCAGCCTCTGGGACCGGATCTTCGGAACCCAGTCCGACCCCGACCTGTGGGTGGTGATCGCCACCGGCGTCGTCGCCCTCGCCGCGATCGTCCCGCACACCGTCTGGCGGCTCTCCCGCAACGCCATCACCATCGCCCACGAGGGCGGCCACGGTCTGATCGCGCTGCTGATGGGCCGCCGCCTCGACGGCATCCGGCTGCACTCGGACACCAGCGGCCTGACCGTCAGCCGCGGCAAGCCGCACGGCCTCGGCATGATCCTGACCGCGGCCGCCGGATACACGGCCCCGCCGCTGCTCGGCCTGGGCGGCGCCGCGCTGCTCGGCGCCGGGCACATCACGCTGCTGCTCTGGCTCGCCACAGCCCTGCTGATCGCGATGCTGGTGATGATCAGGAACGCGTACGGGGTGCTCACGGTCGTGGTCTCGGGCGGCGCCTTCCTGCTGGTGTCCTGGCTGGCGGGGCCGCAGGTGCAGGCCGCGTTCGCGTACGCGGTGGTGTGGTTCCTGCTGCTCGGCGGCGTCCGTCCGGCCTTCGAGCTGCAGTCGAAGCGGCGCAGGGGCGGCGCGGGCGACTCGGACGCGGACCAGCTCTCCCGCCTCACGCACGTCCCCGCGGGAATGTGGCTGTTCTTCTTCCACGCCGTCTCACTGTGCTCACTGCTGGGCGGCGGCCGCTGGCTGCTCGGGCGGTGAACAGGTGACTCCGGATGCGCCCACTAAAGTAAAGGCATGACCACGAACCCCGCGCACACCGCACTCTGGCCCGCCCCTCTCGCGAGCGGCGCCGTCGACGCGACCGTCCAGGTGCCGGGGTCCAAATCCGTCACCAACCGGGCGCTCGTCCTCGCCGCCCTCGCCGCCGAGCCGGGCTGGCTGCGCCGCCCGCTGCGCTCGCGCGACACCTTGCTGATGGCGGGCGCCCTGCGCGCCATGGGCGTCGGCATCGAAGAGGGCGTCGGCCCCGACGGCTCCGGTGAGGCCTGGCGCGTCATCCCGTCCGGTCTCCAGGGCCCGGCCACGATCGACGTGGGCAACGCGGGCACGGTCATGCGCTTCCTGCCGCCGGTCGCGGCGCTCGCCGACGGGCCGATCCGGTTCGACGGCGATCCCCGTTCGTACGAGCGTCCGCTGCACGGCGTGATCGACGCGCTCCGCGCGCTCGGCGCCCGGATCGACGACAAGAACCGGGGCGCGCTCCCCCTGACCGTGCACGGCGGCGGCGCGCTCGACGGCGGCCCGGTGGACATCGACGCCTCGTCCTCGTCCCAGTTCGTGTCGGCCCTGCTGCTGTCGGCGCCGCGCTTCAACCAGGGGGTCGAGGTCCGTCACACCGGTTCCACGCTGCCCTCGATGCCGCACATCCGGATGACGGTCGACATGCTGCGCGCGGTCGGCGCCCAGGTGGACACCCCGGAGTCGGGCGGCGAGGCGAACGTGTGGCGGGTCACGCCGGGCGCCCTGCTCGGCCGGGACATCACCATCGAGCCGGACCTCTCCAACGCCCAGCCGTTCCTGGCCGCCGCGCTGATCACCGGCGGCACGGTGACCGTCCCCGACTGGCCGGCCCACACCACCCAGCCCGGCGACGCGCTGCGCGACATCTTCACGCAGATGGGCGGCGCCTGTGAGCTGACCGAGCGGGGCCTTCGGTTCACCGGCTCCGGCACCGTGCACGGCATCGACGTGGACCTGAGCGAGGTCGGCGAGCTGACCCCCGGCATCGCGGCCGTCGCGGCCCTCGCCGACGGCCCGTCCACCCTGCGCGGCGTCGCCCACCTGCGGCTGCACGAGACGGACCGGCTGGCGGCGCTCACCAAGGAGATCAACGAGCTGGGCGGTGACGTCACCGAGACCGCCGACGGCCTGCACATCCGCCCGCGCCGGCTGCACGGCGGGATCTTCCACACGTACGACGACCACCGCATGGCGACCGCGGGCGCGATCATCGGCCTGGCCGTGGAGGGCGTTCAGATCGAGAACGTGGCGACGACCGCGAAGACGCTGCCGGACTTCCCGGACATGTGGACCGCGATGCTCGGGACCGACCGGTCGTAGGGAACATCGCGATGCGCCGCTACGGCAAGAACACCGACGAGGACGACATCCGCCAGCGCCCCAACCGCAAGGGGAACCGGCCGCGGACGAACATCCGGCCCAAGCACGAGGACGCGGCGGAGGGCATGGTCCTCACCGTGGACCGGGGGCGGCTCACCGTCCTCATCGACGACGTCCCGGTCACCGCGATGAAGGCCCGTGAGCTGGGCCGCAAGGCTGCGGTCGTGGGCGACCGGGTCTCCGTCGTCGGCGACCTGTCCGGCAAGAAGGACACCCTGGCCCGCATCGTGCGCATCGAGCCGCGCACCTCGGTGCTGCGCCGCACGGCGGACGACGACGACCCGTACGAGCGCGTCGTCGTCGCCAACGCCGACCAGCTCGCGGTCGTCACCGCGCTCGCCGACCCCGAGCCGCGCCCGCGCATGATCGACCGCTGTCTGGTCGCTGCGTACGACGGCGGCCTCTCCCCGCTCCTGGTCCTCACCAAGTCGGACCTGGCGGACGCGGCCAAGATCCTCGACCTGTACGGCGACCTGGACATCCCCTACGTCGTCACGAGCCGCGAGGAGCTGGAGAACGGGACGGCCGTCGCACGGGTGCGCGAACAGCTGGACGGCAAGATCACGGCGTTCGTCGGCCATTCGGGCGTCGGCAAGACGACGCTGGTGAACGCCCTGGTGCCGGACGACCGCCGCCGTTCGACGGGACACGTCAACGCCGTCACCGGCCGCGGCCGGCACACCACCACCTCGGCGCTCGCGCTGCCCCTGTCGGGCGACGCCGGCTGGGTGATCGACACTCCGGGCGTACGGTCGTTCGGCCTGCACCACGTGGATCCGTCCCGGGTCATCCACGCCTTCCCGGACCTGGAGCCCGGCACGGAGAACTGTCCGCGCGCGTGCAGCCACGACGAGCCGGACTGCGCCCTGGACGCCTGGGTGGCGGAGGGGCACGCGGATCCGGCGCGGCTGTACTCGCTGCGCCGGCTGCTGGCGACGCGCGAGCGCCGCGAGGGCGACTGACCTCGGCCTTGTTTGCTGCCCCCGCGGCCAGGTAAAGGCATAATCGCACCAAGCCGGACGATCAGTGGGAACGCGGGAGGCACATCACATGGCGTGGCTGCTGGTCATCGTCGCCGGGATCCTGGAGACCGGATTCGCGGTCTGTCTGAAGCTCTCGCACGGCTTCACCCGTCTGTGGCCGACGATCGCGTTCGCCTGCTTCGCCCTGGGCAGCTTCGGCCTGCTCACCCTCTCCCTGAAGAAGCTGGACGTGGGCCCCGCGTACGCGGTCTGGACGGGCATCGGGGCCGCCGGCACCGCGATCTACGGCATGATCTTCCTGGGCGACGTGGTGTCGACCCTGAAGATCGTCTCGATCAGCCTGGTCATCGCGGGCGTCATCGGCCTCCAGCTCTCAGGCTCCAGCCACTGACCCGCCGCCGGACGACGGGCGGGCCTCTGAGCACGCCCACCCCTCAGACAACCTCCCGCACCCGCGGAAAGTGACACGCCACCCCCGACTCCCCCACCCCGGGCGGAGTCACCCCCTCGCACAGCCCCCGCTCCGCCTCCCCCGACCCGGCGTACACCGGACACCGCCCCCGGAACGCACACCCCTCCCACGGCCCGGCGGAAGAGGGCGGATCCCCCGCCAGAAGGATCCGCTCCCGCTGCCGCACCCGCTCCCGCCCGGGATCCGGCACCGGCACCGCCGACAGCAGTGCCTGCGTGTACGGATGCGCGGGCCGCTCGAAGACGTCCTCGACGGGCCCGGACTCCACGGTCCGCCCCTGGTACACCACGCTCACCCGGTCCGCGATGTGCCGTACGACGGACAGGTCGTGGGAGACGAAGAGATAGGCGAGCCCCAGCTCCCCCTTCAGCCGGCGCAGCAGATTGAGCACGCCCGCCTGCACGGACACGTCCAGCGCGGAGACCGGCTCGTCCAGCACGAGCAGCTCCGGCTCCACGGACAGCGCCCGGGCGATCCCGATCCGCTGCCGCTGCCCACCGGAGAACTCGTGCGGATACCGCTCGGCGTGCGCCGGATCGAGCCCCACCAGCTCCAGGAGCCGTGGCCCGCGCCGGGCGGCCTCGGCCCGTCGCATCCCCTGCGCGCGCAGCGGTTCCGTGACGATGTCGCCGACCGGCATGCGCGGGTCGAGGGAGGCCATGGGGTCCTGGAAGACGATCTGCACGCGCCGCCGCAGGGCGCGCAGCTCCTCCTTGCCGAGCGCGCCGACCGGCTGCCCGAAGAGTTCGACGGAGCCGGCCTCGGGCCGCCGCAGTTCCATCAGCTCGAACAGGGTCGTCGACTTGCCCGAACCCGACTCCCCGACCACGGCCAGGGTCTGGCCGCGCGCGATGTCGAGGTCCACGCCGTCGACGGCGTGGACGGTGCCCACGCGCCGCTTGAAGGCGGTCCCCTTGAACACGGGGAACGTCCTGGTCAGCCCGCGCACCTTCAGCACGGGCTCCCCGGCCCCCGGCACCCGGACCGCGGTGGCCGGCACGTCCGGCACGTCCGGCACCGGGAACACGTCCCGCGGCGCGGCCCCGGCCAGTTCCGCCGACCGCACGCAGGCCGCCGCGTGCCGCTCCCCCACGGCCAGGAGCCCGGGACGGTCCTCCCGGCAGCGCTCCTCCGCGAGCGGGCACCGCGGGGCGAACGCGCACCCCGCCGCCTCCGCTCCGGCTCCGGGCGCGACGCCGGGCACCGGCACCAGCGTGTCCGCGGCCCCGTCGATCCGCGGCACCGCGCCCAGCAGCCCCAGCGTGTACGGCATCGCGGGCGCCCGGAACACGTCGTCCACGGGCCCGGTCTCCACCACCCGGCCCGCGTACATCACGGCCACCCGGTCGGCGGTCCCGGCGATCACTCCGAGGTCGTGGCTGACCAGGACGAGGGCGGCCCCCGTCTCGCGCTGCGCCGTGCGCAGCACGTCCAGGATCTGCGCCTGGATGGTGACGTCCAGGGCGGTGGTGGGTTCGTCGGCGACGATGACGTCGGGGTCGTTCGCCATGGCCATCGCGATCATCGCGCGCTGCCGCATGCCGCCCGAGAACTCATGTGGGTAGGCGTCGGCCCGTTCCCGGGCGCGCGGGATGCCGACCAGTTCCAGGAGGGTGACGGCCCGCTCGCGCGCCGCATCGCGGGAGACGTCCCGGTGGGCCCGGACCGCCTCGGCTATCTGGTCGCCGATCCGGTACACGGGCGTGAACGCGGAGAGCGGGTCCTGGAAGACCATGCCGATCCGGGCGCCGCGCACCCGGGACAGCTCCCGGTCGGACGCCCCGACCAGCTCCTGCCCGTCGAGCCGCACCGATCCCCGTACGGTCGCGTTCCCCGGCAGCAGGCCGAGCAGGGCCAGCGCCGTGGCCGACTTCCCCGAGCCCGATTCGCCCACGAGGCCGAGGACCTCGCCGCGTTCGAGACTCAGGTCGACACCGCGCACCGCGGCCCTGCCGTCGAACTCGACGTGCAGACCGGTCACTTCAAGCAGCACGGCGCGCACCCTTTCCCGAGGCGGACGGATCGAGCGCGTCGCGCAGCCCGTCGCCGACCAGATTCACCGCGAGGACGAAGACGATCAGCAGGCCCGCCGGGAAGAAGAACATCCAGGGGTAGGTGATGGCTGCGCCGGTCGTCGACGCGATCAGTGTGCCGAGCGAGACGTCCGGCGGCTGGACGCCGAACCCGAAGTAGGACAGGGCCGTCTCGCTCATGACCGCGCCGCCGACCGCGATGGTCGCGTCGATGATGAGGAACGAGGCGATGTTCGGCAGCACATGGCGGACGATCACGGTGAAGGGGCCCACGCCCATGTACCGGGCGGCGCGCACGAATTCGCGCTCCTTGAGGGAGACGGTCATGGACCGTACGACCCGCGCCGTGATCATCCAGCCGAAGACCGCGAGCAGTCCCACGAACGCGAACCAGCCGGCGCCGCGCAGCCGCGGCGAGACGACCGCGATGACGAGGAAGGACGGGAAGACCAGCAGCAGGTCGACGACGAACATCAGCGCCCGGTCGGACCAGCCGCCGAAGTAGCCCGCGCACGCCCCGACCAGCGCTGCGAGCCCGGTCGCGAACAGGGCCACGAGGACGCCGATGACGAGGGACTTCTGGAGTCCGCGCACGGTCTGCGCGAAGACGTCCTGGCCGATGCGGTTGGTGCCCCACCAGTGGTCGGCCGAGGGTCCCTCGCGCAGCGCCGTGTAGTCGACGGTGCTGTACGTCCATGAGGTCAGGTGCGGGCCGAGGACGGCGAGGGCGACGAGCAGGAGCAGCACGCAGGCACCGGCGAGGGCACCGCGGTTGCGCAGGAAGCGGCGCGCGACGACGGCGGCCCGGCCGCGGGGGCGGGCGAGCGGCGCGCTCTCAACAGGAAGGGCTGTCATGGCAGTCGATCACTCAGGCGCGGCGCACGCGCGGGTCGAGGGCGGCGTGCAGCACGTCGGCGAGGAAGCCGGACAGCAGCACGACGACGGCGGCGAAGACGTTGACGGCGACGACGGAGTTGACGTCGTTCTTGCCGATGGAGGAGACGAACCACTCGCCCATGCCGTGCCAGCCGAAGATCGTCTCGGTGAAGGTGGCGCCGGTGAACAGGGCGAGGAATCCGTAGCTGAAGAAGGTGGACATGGGGATGAGAGCGGTGCGCAGGCCGTGCCGCAGCAGCACGGTGCGACGGGTGAGGCCCTTCGCGCGCGCGGTGCGCAGATAGTCGGCGCCGAGCACGTCGAGCATCGCGGAGCGCTGGTAGCGGCTGTAGGAGGCGATGGCGCCGAGCGCGATGGAGACCGTCGGCAGCAGCAGGTGCACCGAGCGGTCCTTCAGCACCGCCCAGAAGCCGGAGTCGACGCCCGGGCTCTTCTCGCCGGTGAACTGAATGACGTCCGTACCCGTCTGCTGGTTGAACCAGATCGCGCCGATCTTGAGCAGCACGGCCAGCAGGAACACAGGGGTCGACAGCAGCGCGAAGGAGGTGAGCGTGAGCACCCGGTCGGAGGGCCGGTACTGGCGCACCGCCGTCCAGGCCCCGGCCAGCACGCCGAGCACGGTGCCCGCGACCGTGCCGAGCAGCAGCAGGCGTAGGCTCACCCCGATCCGCCGCCCGAACTCGGCGCTCACCGACGAGCCGTCGATGGTCCGTCCGAGATCGCCGCGGACGGCGTGTCCGGCCCAGGTCAGGAAGCGGTCGAGGAGCGGCTTGTGGTCGTTGACGCCGATCGCGGTCAGGTGGTGCTCGACGGAGGCGGTGGACAGCGGGGGCTGGCGGCCCTCGTAGTACGCGCGCGGGTCCAGGGCCACCGAGGCGAGCAGGTAGGACAGACCGATGGCGACGGCGAGCAGCACGGCGTAGTAGCCGATCCGCTTGCCCAGATAGCCCCACACCTGTTCTGCCTCCGTTTGTGCAGGTCATCGGCTTACCGCTCCAGCATGATCGCGATTTGTTGCTGCGCCATGAAGAGCACATGTCATCTCCGGGGAGCCCTTCCACGGGCGCCGTCGGCGGGCTTACGGTCGCGCCGACCGTGGCCGCACCCCTGGCCGCGCCCGACCCGGAGGAACCCCCATGCGCAGATCCACCGTCACCGCCCTCGCCGCCGCCGTGTCGGCCAGCCTGGTGCTGGCGGGCTGTGGGTCCTCCGACGACGGCAAGCCGGTGAGGAAGCAGGCCGCCCCGGCGGCCGACGGGCAGGACATCAACGCCCACCCGGTGAGCGATCTGAAGCAGGGCGGGACGCTGAGGACGTACATCACGCAGTGGCCCGTCCAGTACAACGTCAACACCCCCGACGGCGCCCAGGGCGACACCCAGGAGATCGTCGGCGCGGTCCTGCCCGACCTCTTCGACTCCGACGCGAAGGGCGCCGTCCACGCCAACCCGAACTACCTGACCTCGGCGAAGGTCGTCTCGACCGCCCCGCAGATCGTCGAGTACGAGCTGAACCCGAAGGCGAAGTGGACCGACGGGACGCCGCTGAGCTGGAAGGACTTCGCCTCCCAGTGGAAGGCGCAGAGCGGCGCGGACAAGGCGTACGAGGTGGCCGACACCTCCGGCTACGACCAGATATCCAAGGTCGAGCAGGGCGACGACGCCCACGGTGTCCGGATCACCTTCGACCAGCCGTACGCGGACTGGCAGCGGCTGTTCGATCCGCTGTACCCGGCGGCGTACACGAGCACGCCGAAGAAGTTCAACTCGGCCTGGCAGGAGAAGATCCCGGTCTCCGGCAACGCCTTCAGGATCAAGTCGTACGACAAGACGGCGCAGACCGTCACGATCGAGCCCGACCCCGCCTGGTGGGGCCCGAAGCCGAAGCTGGACTCGGTCGTCTACCGCGTCATCGACTTCACGGCGACGACCGAGGCGTACCTGAACAAGGAGATCGACTTCGCCACCGCGCTGCTGCCGGAGGACTACAAGCGCCTGGTGAAGGCGTCGGGCACGGACATCCGGCGCGGCGCCCGCTGGGACGAGGTGCACATCGCCCTGAACGGCGCGCACGGCCCGCTGAAGGACGTCCGGGTGCGCCAGGCGCTCGGCAACGCGATCGACCGCAAGGGCATCAACGCCGCCTTCAGCAAGGACCTCTCCTTCGAGCTGAAGCCGCTCGACAACCACTTCTTCATGCCCAACCAGGAGGGGTACCGGAACAACTCCGGCGAGTACGGGAAGTACGACCCGGAGAAGGCGGGCGAGCTCCTCGACGCGGCCGGGTGGAAGTCGGCCGGCGAAGGGAAGCCGCGGACCAAGGGCAGCAAGCAGCTCACCCTGGAGTACACGCTGAGCGCGGGCAGCACCTCGGCCCAGTTCGACCAGGCGGAGCTGGTGCAGCAGCAGCTGGCGGCGGTCGGCGTCAAGGTCACCCTGAAGAAGGTCCCGGCGAACGACTTCTTCCCGAAGTTCGTGAACACCGGCAACTTCGACCTCACGAGCTTCCGCAACGTGGACGCCGTGTTCAAGTCGACCATCGTGCCCACGTTCCTTCAGCCGCAGGGCAAGAACCTGCTGCAGAACTACGGTTCCGTCGGCTCCCCGAAGGTCGACGACCTGCTGAAGAAGGCGCAGCGGACCACCGACACCGCCGAGGCGGACAAGCTCTACAACGAGGCCGACCAGGAGCTGTGGAGGCTCGGCCACTCCATCGAGCTGTACCAGCGCCCGCAGATCCTCGCCGTCCGCTCGGGCCTGGCCAACTACGGCGCCACCGGCCTCGCGAGCAGCGACTACACGAAGATCGGCTGGCTCAAGTAGCCCGCGCCCGGAGCGCCTCGCGCACCAGCCGCCCCACCCCGCCCTCCTCCACCGGCGCCAGCACGCACGACATCGCCAGGCGGACGGCCAGCTCGCAGTCGCGGGCCAGGGCCTCGGACTCGGTCTTGGGTGCGCCCGGCGCCCCGAGCGCGGCCAGCGCCCGGTCGCGGACGGCGGTGACGAAGTCGGCGGGGGCGGGCAGCGGCCCGTCCGCGCGGCGCTGCGCGGGCACGGCGGAGGAGGACGGGACCGCGGTCAGCGTCGGTGACGGCAGCGACTCGCTCCAGCACCCGGTGAGCGCGGCCCGCACCAGCGGACTGCGCCGCGCCGCGGTCACCGTCCACTCGGCGACCACGTCGAGCCCGCCCTCCTTCAGCGCCCGGTCGACGCCCGCGAGATAGGCGTCGGCCTCCCGCCGCACCAGGGCCCGGGCGAGCCCTTCCTTGCTGCCGAACTCGTTGTACAGCGTCTGCCGGGACACCCCGGCGACCGCCGCCACGTCCACCATCCGCACACCGCCCCAGGCACGCCGCCCGAGCGCCGTACAGGCCGCGTCCAACAGGGATTCGCGCGCTGCGGGCATCGTCGCCTCCCGGGACCGCCGTGTGTTCGTACGGCTCGTTTCGCCAGAGTTGACGGGCTTGTCCGCACTGTCAATAGCCCGCACACAGCCCAGGGCACCGGTTCCGGACACGGGCCCTGTGGCCCGGAACCGATCACGGTCGCTACTGTGCAGTCATGCCCGATTACCACGATGATCTGCGCCTCGCCCACGTCCTCGCCGACACCGCCGACGCCGCGACCATGGCCCGCTTCAAGGCCCTCGACCTGAAGGTCGAGACGAAGCCCGACATGACGCCGGTGAGCGAGGCCGACAAGGCCGCCGAGGAGCTGATCCGTGGCAACCTCCAGCGGGCCAGGCCGCGCGACGCGATCCTCGGCGAGGAGTACGGCGTGGAGGGCACGGGCCCGCGCCGCTGGGTGATCGACCCCATCGACGGTACGAAGAACTACGTACGCGGGGTGCCGGTCTGGGCCACCCTGATCTCCCTCATGGAGGCGGGCGAGGGCGGCTTCCAGCCGGTGGTCGGCGTCGTGTCGGCCCCCGCGCTCGGCCGCCGCTGGTGGGCGGCGAAGGGCGCGGGCGCGTACACCGGCCGCAGCCTGACCTCCGCGAGCCGGCTGCACGTCTCCCAGGTGAGCCGCATGTCGGACGCCTCCTTCGCGTACTCCTCGCTGAGCGGCTGGGAGGAGCAGGGCCGGCTGGACGGGTTCCTCGGCCTGACCCGGAAGGTCTGGCGCACGCGCGGCTACGGCGACTTCTGGCCGTACATGATGGTCGCCGAGGGCTCGGTCGACATCTGCGCGGAGCCCGAGCTCTCCCTGTGGGACATGGCGGCGAACGCGATCGTGGTGACCGAGGCCGGAGGCTCCTTCACCGGCCTCGACGGCACTCCGGGCCCGCACAGCGGCAACGCGGCGGCGTCGAACGGGCTGCTGCACGACGAGATGCTGCGCCACCTCGACGCCCGCTGACCCGATCCCCCTGCGCGGCGGGCGCCCCCGAACTCACCTCACGCGCCCTCTTGTTGGCACTCCCTTTACCTGTAACTCTGAGAGTCCCCCCACTTGTGAACTTGTGAACCGCTTCACGCGCAGCGTCGAGCGGTGGACAGGTACCTCACACAGGAAGGTGGCTCCATCCATGCTCGTCCGCGACGCCATGAGCACGATGGTCCTCACCATCGGACCGACCCACACCCTGCGCCAGGCGGCCCGGCTGATGTCCAGCCGCCGCGTCGGCGCCGCCGTGGTCCTCGACCCGGACGGCTCCGGCATCGGCATCCTGACCGAGCGCGACGTCCTCAATTCCCTCGGCCGCAACCAGAACCCGGACATCGAGACCGCCGACACCCACACCACCACCGACGTCGTCTTCGCCGCTCCCGCGTGGACCCTGGAGGACGCCGCGCACGCGATGACGCACGGCGGCTTCCGGCACCTGATCGTGCTCGACGGCCGGGAGCCGGTCGGCATCGTCTCGGTGCGCGACATCATCCGCTGCTGGGTCCCGGCCAGGCGGCACGCACCCCCGCTGCCCGTCTGAGGACACACGAAAGAGGGCCGGTCCCCCGCGGGGAACCGGCCCTCCTCCTCATGCTCAGCGCAGGTCGAACCGGTCCAGGTCCATGACCTTGGTCCACGCCGCGACGAAGTCCTTGACGAACTTCTCCTTGGCGTCGTCGCTCGCGTAGACCTCGGCGACCGCGCGCAGCTCGGAGTTGGAGCCGAAGACGAGGTCGGCACGGGTGCCGGTCCACTTCACGGCGCCGGAGGCGTCGCGGCCCTCGAACTCGTCCTGCGCGGACGACGTCGACTTCCAGGCCGTGTCCATGTCGAGCAGGTTGACGAAGAAGTCGTTCGTCAGCGTGCCCGGACGGGTGGTGAGGACACCGTGCTTCGAGCCGCCCGCGTTGGCGCCGAGGACGCGCAGGCCGCCGACGAGGACGGTCAGCTCGGGCGTGCTCAGGTCGAGCAGGTTGCCCTTGTCGATCAGCAGGAACTCGGCCGGGAGGCGGTTGCCCTTGCCCACGTAGTTGCGGAAGCCGTCGGCGGCCGGCTCCAGCGCGGCGAACGACTCGACGTCCGTCTGCTCCTGCGTCGCGTCGACACGGCCCGCCGAGAACGGCACCTCGACCTGGACGCCGCCGTCCTTGGCCGCCTGCTCGACGGCCGCGGAGCCCGCAAGCACGATCAGGTCGGCGAGGGAGACCTTCTTGGCGCCCTTCGCGTTGAAGGACTGCTGCACGCCTTCCAGGGCGCGCAGCACCGTGGCGAGCTCGTCCGGGTTGTTGACCTCCCAGCCGCGCTGCGGCTCCAGGCGGATCCGGGCGCCGTTGGCACCGCCGCGCTTGTCGCTGCCGCGGAAGGAGGAGGCGGCGGCCCAGGCGGCGGAGACCAGCTGGGAGACGGTCAGGTCGGTGCCGAGGATCTGCTCCTTGAGGGAGGCCACGTCGGCGGCGTCGATCAGCTCGCCCTCACGCGCGGGCAGTGGGTCCTGCCACAGCAGCTCCTCGCTGGGCACCTCGGGGCCGAGGTAGCGCACGACCGGGCCCATGTCGCGGTGCGTCAGCTTGTACCAGGCACGGGCGAAGGCGTCCGCGAACTGGTCGGGGTTCTCGTAGAAGCGGCGCGAGATCTGCTCGTAGACCGGGTCGAAGCGCAGCGACAGGTCGGTGGTGAGCATGGTCGGCTTGTGCTTCTTCGCGGAGTCGAAGGCGTCCGGGATGATCTCCTCGGCGTCCTTGGCGACCCACTGGTTGGCACCGGCCGGGCTCTTGGTGAGCTCGTACTCGTACTCGAAGAGGTTCTTGAAGAAGCCGTTGCCCCACTGGGTCGGCGTGCTGGTCCAGGTGACCTCGAGGCCGGACGTGATCGCGTCCTTGCCGACACCGGTGCCGTACGTGGACTTCCAGCCGAGGCCCTGCTGCTCCATGGGCGAGGCCTCGGGGTCGGCCTCGACGTTGTCGGCCGGGCCGGCGCCGTGGGTCTTGCCGAAGGTGTGGCCACCGGCGATGAGGGCGACGGTCTCCTCGTCGTTCATCGCCATGCGGCGGAAGGTCTCACGGATGTCGCGGGCCGCGGCGATCGGGTCCGGGTTGCCGTTGGGACCCTCCGGGTTGACGTAGATGAGGCCCATCTGGACGGCGCCGAGCGGGTTCTCCAGCTCGCGGTCGCCCGTGTAGCGCTTGTCGCCGAGCCACTCGGTCTCGGGACCCCAGTAGACGTCCTCCTCGGCCTCCCACACGTCCGCGCGGCCACCGGCGAACCCGAAGGTCTCGAAGCCCATGGTCTCCAGCGCGACATTGCCCGTGAGGATCAGGAGGTCGGCCCACGAGATGTTCTTGCCGTACTTCTTCTTCACCGGCCACAGCAGACGGCGCGCCTTGTCGAGCGAGGCGTTGTCCGGCCAGCTGTTGAGCGGCGCGAAGCGCTGCTGACCGGCGCCGGCGCCACCGCGGCCGTCACTGATGCGGTACGTGCCGGCGGAGTGCCAGGCCATCCGGATCATCAGCGGGCCGTAGTTGCCGAAGTCGGCCGGCCACCAGTCCTGGGAGGTGGTGAGCACCTCGGCGATGTCCTGCTTGACGGCGGCGAGGTCCAGCGCGCCGAACGCCTCGCGGTAGTCGAAGTCCTCCCCCATCGGGTTCGCCACCGCGGGGTTCTTCGCGAGGATCTTGAGGTTGAGCCGCTCCGGCCACCACTGACGGTTTCCGCCGCCCTGGGTCGGGTGTGCCGCACGCCCGTGCGCGACCGGGCAACCACCCTCCCCCTCCGACTTCGGGTCAGTGACGATTGCTTCGTGATTCTCGGACATTGGGGGCCCTTCCGGAGTCGTCCTGTCGCTTGGCCTGAGCCGTTTGTGATCCTACAATGGACAATGTCTAAGTCAAGCAATGCTCCAAAGTCACACCCGTTCGGGATCCGCTCCCCTGGCTGTTAGGCTGGATTTCATGAGTGACCTGTTGGAACGACTGCGCGGACGCGGCTGGCGGATGACCGCGCAGCGCCGTGTCGTGGCCGAGGTCCTCGACGGCGACCACGTCCATCTGACGGCCGACGAGGTCCACGCCCGCGCTGTCGCGAAGCTCCCCGAGATCTCCCGCGCCACCGTCTACAACACGCTGGGCGAGATGGTGTCGCTGGGCGAGGTCATCGAGGTCGCCACCGACAAGCGGGCCAAGCGCTACGACCCGAACGCGCACCGCCCGCACCAGCACCTGGTCTGCGCGCAGTGCGGTCAGATCCGGGACGTCCACCCGACGGGCAATCCGCTGACGAGCCTGCCCGACTCGGAGCGCTTCGGCTTCACGATCTCCGACGTCGAGGTCACCTACCGCGGCCTGTGCCCGACCTGCACCGCGCCGTAGTCCGAGCTTTCCCGAAGCGGCCCGCACCTTGAGGTGCGGGCCGCTTCGCGTTGCCGCTCGGGGGCGCGGGGAACTGCGCGACCGGCCCCCACCGAACCGCACCCGGCGACGAACCCCCACCACCCTCCCCCCTTCCAGAATCTGACACCCCGTCATATTCTCGCGGGCGCCCACCAATCCCCCGCACCCCGGAGGGCCCATGCACCCCAAGCTGCACGCCCGCGACCTCACCCGCACCTTCGGCCCCACCCACGCCCTCGGCCCCCTGGACCTGACCGTCGACCCCGGCGAGTTCGTCTGCGTGGTGGGCCCGTCGGGCTGCGGAAAGTCCACCCTCCTGCGCATCGCGGCGGGCCTGACCCGCCCCTCCACCGGCACCCTGGAGATCCGCACCGGCAGCCCCCGCCCGGCCGCCATGATCTTCCAGGACTACGGCATCTACGACTGGAAGACGGTGCTGGCCAACGTCCGCTTCGGCCTGGACGTCCAGAAGGTCCCGCGCAAGGAGGCCAACGCCCGGGCCCACGACTGGCTGACCCGCATGGGCCTCGCCGACTTCGCCGGCGCCCACCCCTCCGCGCTCTCCGGCGGCATGCGCCAGCGCGTCGCGATCGCCCGGGCCCTGGCGGTGGAGCCCGAGATCCTGCTCATGGACGAGCCCTTCGCCGCGCTCGACGCCCAGCTCCGCACGATCCTCCAGGACGAACTCCTGGCCCTGACCCAGTCGACGCACACCACGACCCTGTTCATCACCCACAGCCTGGAGGAGGCGATCGTCCTCGGCGACCGCGTCCTGGTGATGTCGGCCCGTCCGGGCCGGGTGATCGCCGAGCGGCGCCCGCCGTTCCCGCGGCCGCGTACCGGAGACATCCGTTCCACTCCCGAGTTCACGACGCTCAAGGGCGAGTTGTGGGACCTGCTGCGCGGCGAGGTGCACCAGGAGGCGATCCCGGCATGACGACGACCGCCCCCGCCACCGCCCCCGGCGACGACGTCCTGGTCCGCGCCCCGGGCCCCCGGGAACTCCACCCCGCCCGCACCCGTCGCAGGCGCCGCACCCTGGAACTCTCCCTCGCCGTCGCCGTCCCGCTGCTCCTGGTCCTGCTGTGGCAGCTGGCGGCCGACCGGTCCTGGATCGACGCCCGCGTCTACCCGGCCCCGTCCACGATCCTCGCCGACGGCTGGGACCGGGCGACCGCGGGCGACCTGTGGCCCGACGTACGGGCCACCCTCCAGCGCGTCCTCGCCGGCTACGCGATCGGTACGGTGACCGGCTACGCCCTGGGCCTGCTGATGGGCTCGGTGTCCCTGATCCGCGCGGCCCTCGAACCCCTCCTCGACGCCCTCTACGTCGTCCCGAAGCTCGCCCTGCTGCCCGTGTTCCTGAACATGTTCGGACTCGGCGAGGGCCCGCAGATCGCTCTGGTCGCCGCGACGGTGTTCTTCTTCGTCTGGATCTCGACGATGGCGGCCGTGCTGTCCGTCCCCTCGGGCCACCGCGACGCGGGCCAGGTCTTCGGCGCGTCACCGTGGCAGATGTTCCGCCACGTCCTGCTGCCGGCCTCGCTGCCCGCGGTCCTGGTGGGCGCCCGGATCGCGGCGGGCGTGGCCGTCCTCGTGATCGTCGCCTCGGAGCAGATCGCCGCGACGGACGGCCTCGGCCACCTCATCTTCGACGCGCGGGCCCTCTTCCAGAACGACGTGATGTTCGTGGGCATCGTCTGCGTGGCCGTGCTCGGTGTCGTCTTCTCCGAGCTGGTCCGCCTGGCGGGCCGGTTCCTCACCCCCTGGGCACCGCGCGACCGCGGCCGCGGCCAGTCCTGACTCCCCCTCAGTACGGAGGTTCCATGCGCACCAGACATCTGGGGACGGCCCTGCTGACGACCGGCGCCCTGCTCCTCACCACCGCCGCCTGCGCCGCGAACGACGGCGCCGATACGTCCGGGGCCCCGGCACAGCCACGTACGGTCAAGGCCGTCGACGGCTGCGGCCAGGGCAGCTGGACCGATCCGTCCGACCTGGCGGCAGACCGCGAGCCCGCGCGCTGCGCGTCCGGCGCCCCGGCCCCCGTGAAGCTCGACCGGACCCGCAAGCTGACCATCGCGACCGGCACCCTCAGCGCCGAGTACGTGGCTCCGCTCGAAATGGCCGTCGAGAAGGGCGAGTTCAAGAAGGAGGGCCTCGACGTCACGCTCAAGGTCCTGCCCACCCCCGACGCCCTGCCCCTGCTGGCCAAGGGCGACATCGACGCACAGTGGGCGGCCCCCGAGGCGGCCGTCATGAACGGCATCCTGAGCGGCTTCGACATCAAGTGGGTCGCGGGCAACTTCTCGCCCGATCCCCGGTCGAAGAGCGGCCTCTGGGTGCGTCTGAAGAACGGTGAGAGCGCGTCCCGTGTCTCGATGGCGGGCCGGAAGATGGGCACGATGATCGGCAAGGGCTCGGTCATCTCGTACCCGATGAACACGGCGCTGAAGAAGCACGGCGGAGGCCTCGACAAGGTCCAGTTCCAGCAGCTCGGCTCGGCGGACGTCCTGACCGCGCTGCAGAACGGCGGCGTCGACTCCGCCTGGCTGCTCGACCCGGTCTGGCGCAAGGTCGACGGCGACGCGCACTACGCGTTCCTCGGCGGCCAGCCCCTGGGCGAGCCGCTGGGCGGTCTGCTGTTCGGCCCGAACCTGCTCTCCGAGGACCCGGACGCGGGCGTGGCCTTCCTGCGCGCGTACATCCGTACGGTGAACACGTACTTCGCGGGCGACTACAAGAAGGACCCGGCCTTCGTGACGGAGCTGGCCACCCTCCTGAAGACCGACAAGAAGGTCCTGGAGTCGACGCCCTCGCTCCGCATGGACTGGGAGATCCGCGCCGGCACGACGGACCGGCTGCAGAAGGCATACGCGGCGGCCGGGGTCGCGAAGGGCGACGCGCTGCCGGAGTCGAGGACCGTGGACAGGAAGCTGTACGAGGAGGCCGTGGGCCACAAGCCGTGAATGCGCCGAGGCCCGGAACCTTGATGGTTCCGGGCCTCGGACTTTCAGTAGCGGGGACAGGATTTGAACCTGCGACCTCTGGGTTATGAGCCCAGCGAGCTACCGAGCTGCTCCACCCCGCGTCGATGAACACAACCTTACGCGCCACCCCCGACCAGCGCAAATCCGTTCCCCCGAGCCCGCCGCCTTGGGCAAACCCGCCCGCCCGCCGCCTTGGGCAATCCGCCGCCAGGGGCGGCAGGTGGGCAAGGCGGCACCGGGGCGCGGGGCGAGCGCTCATCAGGCCCCGGCCGACGGCCCCCGCTCTAAGCGGACAGCTCCTGCCGCAAGGCGTCCCGCAGCCGCCCGGCCCGCTCGGCAACCTCGGCGGGCCCGAGCTCCACAGCCCGGGAAGCCCACTTCTGCCCAGCGGCAAGCTCCCCGCGCCGCGCACACAGCAGAGCCAGCCGCAACGCCGCCCGCCCGTGCCCGGCATCGGCAGCCCGCGTCCACCACAGCGCCGCCTCCGGCTCACTGCCCTCCCGCGCGAGCAGCAGCCCGAGATTGAAGGCCCCGTTCCGCGACCCGGCCTCCGCTGCCTCCCGGTACCACCGGGCGGCCTCGACGACGTCCCCGCGCGCGGCGGCCAGCATCCCGACCCGCACCTGCGCACGCCGGTGCCCGTGCTCGGCGGCCCGCTCGTACCACTCCTCGCACTCGCTCTTCTCCGTGACCGGCTCCCCCAGCTCGTGCCGGGGCGCGGGCGGGGTCCGCAGGTCGAGCAGCGAGGCGAGCCGGTACGCGGCCTCGGGGCTGCCCCCGCCCGCCGCACAGCGCAGGTGCCGCTCGGCGCCCTGCTCGTCCCCGTCGCGCAGCCGTGCGATGCCCGCCTGGAGTGCGGCCTCGGTGTGCCCGCCGGACGCGGCCCGCTCGTACCACTGGAAGGCCTTGAGAGCGGACTCCTCGTCCTCACGACCCGCGTAGAGGATGCCGAGGTTGAAGGCCGCGTCGACGCTGCCCGCCTCGGCCGCCTTGGAGAACCAGGGCTCGGCCCCGACCGCGTCCCCGTTCTGCAGGAGCAGCACGGCGAGCGCGTTCGCCGCCTCGCGGTGTCCGGCGTAGGCGGCGCGCCGGTACCAGTCCTCGGCCTGCGCGGTGCGCTTCTGCTCGGCGCACAGCAGACCGAGGTTGTACGCGCCGTTGTCGTCGCCCGCGTCCATGGCGGCCCGGTACCAGCGCTCGGCGGTCTGGGTCTCGCCGCGTCCGGCGTGCAGCGCGCCCAGCGCGTTCGCGGCGTTGCCGTCGCCGTCCTGGGCGGCGCGCAGCCACCACACGGCGGCGCTCTCCTCGTCGCCCGCGTCGCGCAGCAGGAAGGCGAGGGCGCACGCGGCGCGCGGCTCGCCGTCCTTGGCGGACGTCAGGTACCAGCGGCCGGCCTCCTTCAGCTCGCCGCGCTTCTCCAGGATCGCGCCGAGATGCAGCGCGCCCCTGCGGTGACCGCGCGCGGCGGCCTGGCGGTACCACTGCTCGGCTTCCTCGGCGGGGTTCCTGGCGTCCCCCGCGATCAGCACATCGGTGCCGCCCTTGCGGTCGAGCGCGCGGGCGAGGCGGTACGCGGCCTCCCGGTGCCCGCGCTCGGCGGCGACCCGCATCCAGCGCTCGGCGCCGACGTCGCTGCGGTGCTCCAGGAGGTCGGCGAGGGCGTACGCGGCGAGCGTGTGCCCCTGCTCGGCGGACTGCCGCAGCCAGTACTCGGCAGCGGGCTCGTCGCCCCGCTCGCGGTGGTGCCGGCCCAGGGCGTGGGCTGCGGCGGCGGAGCCGGCGACGGCGGCGATCCGCCACCATCCCGCGGCTTCGTCGGCGTAGCCCCGCTGGTGCAGCAGTACACCCAGATTGTTGGCGGCGGCCCGGTCTCCCACGCTCGTGGCGTTACGCAGCAGAGGCTCGGCCCCGTCGAGATCACCGCGGCGCAGCAGCATGGCGCCGAGGACGCTCATCGCCTCGACGTCACCGGCCTCCGCGGCCAGCCGCTGGCGTGCTTCTTCGGCAGCTTCAACGGGTTCGTCCCGATCTGTCGGCTGCACAAACCGCCCTGTCTCCAACAGAGTTGCCTTGTCCCCCATAACGTCCATCGTCGCACCACCTGCAACCTGGGTACATCGTGAATACCGCAGCCAGTGAGGTCACTTCAGCGTTTTGTCGACATGCCCACAGAGAGATAAGTGAAACACAGATTCCCCAAGTCTCCCCGTGTGAAGCCCTCTTCGCACGTACCTGGGACACACCTGGTACATCTCTGGTACGCCCTCGGCACGCGTACCCGGACCAGCCCGTTTCGCACCATGTCGTACCGCACATGCCAGAGACTCATGACATCCGGTGCCCTGACGCACCGAAGGCCCGGAAGCCTTAGCTTCCGAGCCTTCGATCATCAGTAGCGGGGACAGGATTTGAACCTGCGACCTCTGGGTTATGAGCCCAGCGAGCTACCGAGCTGCTCCACCCCGCGCCGTTGTGATGCAACCGTACCACGGCGCGGGGTGGTGCTCGCTCACCCTCCGACCTGCTGCTCAGCCACTGCTGCTCTTGCCGTCGGAGCTGCTCTTGTCACTGCCGCCGGACTTGCCGTCGCTGTTCTTGCCGGCTGCCTTCTCGGCCGCGGTCTGGGCCTTGTCGGCGCGCTCCAGGGCGGACTGCAGGTCGTCCTGCGCCTCGCCGTACGCGGTCCAGTCACCGTCCTTCAGAGCCTTCTGGCCCGCCTCGAAGGCCTTCTCGGCGTCCGCGAGGGCTTCCTTCACCGTCGAGTTCGCCGGGCTGGTCGTGTCGCCGCCCGGCTTCTCCGGTTCGGTCGACGAGCCGCCGTCCACCTCGAAGGCGTCGTTCAGCGCGTCCGAGAGCGAGTTCGCGAAGCCCATCTTGTCCCCGTAGGAGACGGCTACCTTGCGCATCAGCGGGTACTCGGAGTTCCGCCCCTGTGCGTAGATGGGCTCCACGTAGAGGAAGCCGCTGTCGAGGGGCACTGTCAGCAGATTGCCGTACAGGACCGTCGAGTCGGCACCCTTCATGTCGCGCACCCAGTTCGCCACCGGGTCCCAGGAGTTGAGCTTGTTCTGTACCTGCTCCGGTCCCTGGACCTTGTCCTCGGTGACTCTCAGCAGCTTTATGGCGCCGTAGTCCTTACTGGTCGCGTCGGCGTCCACCGCCATGAAGGCCCGCAGGTTCGGCCTGCCGCTCGGGGTGAACGTCGTCGTCAGTGAGAACTGCTGGCTGCTCTGGCCCGGCATCTTCATGGACAGGTAGTACGGCGGGACCGCACTGTTGTCCTTCTTGGTCGGGTCGTTCGGCACCTGCCAGGCGTCGGACGCGTTGTAGAACTGGTCCGAGTCCGTCACGTGGTAGAGGCTCAGCAGCTCCCGCTGGACCTTGAACATGTCCTGCGGATAGCGCAGGTGCTCCTTCAGGTCGGCCGGGATGTCGCTCTTGGGCTGCACCGTGCCGGGGAAGGCCTTCTCCCAGGTCTTCAGGACCGGGTCGCTCTCGTCCCACGCGTAGAGCTTGACCTCGCCCGTGTACGCGTCGACGGTCGCCTTCACCGAGTTGCGGATGTAGTTGACCTGGTTCTGCTGCGCCACCACGGAGCGCTGGCTGTCGCCCTGGTTGAGCGAGTCGGCCGTGGTGTCGCCGAGCGTCGTGCGGGACGCGTACGGGTAGCCGTTCGACGTCGTGTAGGCGTCGACGATCCACTTGATCTTGCCGTTGACGACGGTCGGGTAGGCGTCGCCGTCGATGGTGAGCCAGGGCGCGACGGCCTCGACGCGCTCCTTGGGCGTGCGGTTGTACAGGATCCGCGAGCCGTCGCCGATGGCGCCGGAGTAGAGGATCTGCGGTTCGCTGAAGGCCACGGCATAGGCCGCCCGGTTGACCGGGTTGGAGAGGTTGACGCCGCTGTCGCCCTTGTAGCTGGTGGTCTTCTGCGTGCCGTCCTCCTGCTCGTAGTCCAGCTCCTTCTGCGGCCCGCCGACGATCGAGTACTGCGTCGTCTTCTCGCCGTAGTAGATCCGCTGGTTGTAGTCCCCGAGGTCACCACTGGTCGGCAGACCGGACTCGGTGAACTGCGGGGCACCCTGCGAGGTGGAGGTGCCCTTCGCCGTCACGGCTCCGTAGCCGTGCGTGTAGACGAAGTGGTCGTTGATCCAGTTGCGCTTGTCCAGCTTGCCGAGGTTCAGCTCGCGCAGGCCCACGACGGTGTCCTGGCCGTTGTACCGGTCCACGTCCAGGGTGGTCGGGAACTGGTAGTACTTCCGCTGCTGCTCCAGCTGCTGGAACGTCGGCGACACGATGTTCGGATCGTTCAGGCGGTAGCTGGCCGCCGAGTCGGACTCCGTGCGCAGCTTCGCGGTGTCCTTGTCGGACCCCTCGCCGCTGTAGGCGCCGACCGTCGCCTTGTCGATGCCGTACGCCTTGCGCGTGGCGTCGATGTTCTTCTTGATGTACGGCGCTTCCTTGGACTGCTCGTTCGGCTGCACCTGGAACTTCTGCACGATGGCCGGGTACAGGCCGCCGATCAGGATCGCCGAGAGCACCATCAGGCCGAAGCCGATGACCGGCAGCTGCCAGGTGCGCCGCCACAGCGTCGCGAAGAACAGCAGGGCGCAGATGACGGCGATGCAGAACAGGATCGTCTTCGCCGGCAGATACGCGGTCGCGTCGACGTACCTGAGGCCCGTCCAGTTGTCCGTCGCCTTGAAGTCGCTCGACTTCACCGCGAGCCCGTACCGGTCGAGCCAGTACGCGACGGCCTTGAGGGCCACGAAGAGGCCAAGGAGGACGGAGAGGTGTCCCGTCGCGGCCGCCGTGGCGCGCGCGCCCGGGCTGGTGATGCGCAGTCCGCCGTACAGGTAGTGCGTCAGCGCGGCGGCGACCAGACCGATGACGGCCGCCGCGAAGCCGAAGCCGAGCAGGAAGCGGTACCAGGGCAGGTCGAACGCGTAGAAGGACACGTCCAGGTGGAACTGCGAGTCCTTCTGGTGGAACGGCACGCCGTTCACGTACTGCAGCCATGTGCGCCACTGGCTCGCGGCCGAGGCGCCCGCGATCAGGCCGACGAGGGCGGTGATCCCGAGCAGCAGCCACTTCTTGAAGGGCGCGATGCCCATCCGGTACCGGTCGAGGCTCTGCTGCTCCGTCGACATGGCACTCAGCGGCGGGCGCAGCCGGTGCGCCAGCCAGATGTTCACACCCACGGCGAGCGCCATGAGCAGACCGAAGACGAAAAAGAGTCCGATCTTCGTCTGCAACGTCGTCGTGAACACGGACGAGTACTTGACCGAGCGGTACCAGAGCCAGTCCGTCCAGAACCCGGCGAACATGACGAAGGCCATGCCGAGCACGGCCAGGACGCCCAGCGTCAACAGCAGCGTCCGGGCACGCCGGGAGGGGCGTCCCACTCTGATCCGCGGTCCCGTCGGACCCCCGCCCCGGTCCGGCATCTGGAAAGCCAAGGTGCGCACCTCGATAGTTCGGTAATCGATCTGTCAGGCCCCCGAGATCGCGGACCCCTCACCTATGCAACTTACTCAGGCTTTACTCAGTTCCCGCTTCGGGGGACTAACGAGGCAGGATTGTGACCATGTCCAACACCCCCATGGCAGCAAGCCCCCTCACCCGGGCCGTTCTCGAGATCGACGAGTACGCCTCCGGCATGGGCTGGGACCAGCCCGCCCGCCTCTTCGCCCTCGTCGACACCGGCGCCCTGCGCGCCCAGGAACCGGCACTCGCCGCACAGCTCGGTCTGGAGAGCGAGGGTGAGAGCAGCGGCTTCACCCCGATCCTCCAGGACGAGATCCCCGCCTCCAAGCCGCTGGACGAGTTCCTCGGCACCATCGCCTGGCCCGACGCCGTCGCGGGCTGCGCGCTGACGGTGGAGCGCCTGATGCTGCCGCCGTCCGCCGAGGCGTCCGTCCCCGAAGGACTCACCGGCAAGAAGCTCACGCAGTGGGTCGCCGAGCACCCGGACCGTCAGGAGGTCCGGATGACGGTCGCGGTGCTGCGCGACGGCACCCGCGACTCGGCCCTCCGGCTGCGCGAGAAGGACTCGCCGACCGAGGTCCTCACGGGTTCGGACCTGGTGCCGGGCCTCGCCGAGGCGCTGACGGCGACGTTCGCCGAGTGAGGTTCCCGTTCACCGCACAGGACTGCGGATGAGCAGAGGGGCGCCGCGGGAGTTCCCGCGGCGCCCCTCTGCGTGAAGCCGTGTCTCAGCTCTTGGCGGTGCACTTCGGCAGGGCGTCGGTGTTGCCACTGCGAATGTCCTTCAGGGCGCCCATCGCGTCGTCCAGGGTGTCCACCTTGACCAGCGTGAGCCCGTCCGGGGTGTCCTTGGCCGCGCTCGCGCAGTTGTCCTTCGGCGTCAGGAAGTACTGCGCTCCCTTGTCACGCGCGCCGACGAGCTTCATCCCGATGCCGCCGATGGGTCCGACCTTGCCGTCGTCGTCGATGGTGCCGGTGCCGGCCACGAACCTGCCGCCCGTCAGATCGGTGGGCGTGAGCTTGTCGACGATGCCGAGGGAGAACATCAGACCGGCGCTGGGACCGCCGACGTCGGCGAGCTTGATGTCGATCTGGAACGGGAAGGTGTGGTCGGTCCCGGCCTGGATGCCGACGATCGCCCGGCCGTCGTCGGCCTTGTCCGTCTTGATCGTCACGTTCTCCGTCGTGGTGGCCTCCTTGCCCTCCTTCTCGGCGGCGGCGGCCTGCTTGACGGGTACGACCGTGAACACGACGTTCTCGCCGGCCTTGTGCTTGGTGACGAGCTTGGCGACATCGGCGGGCTTGGTGATCCTGGTGCCGTCGACGGCCTTGATGACGTCACCTGCGTGCAGCCGGCCCTCGGCGGGGCTGTCCTTGACGACAGAGGAAACGATCACCCAGGACTTCACGGGGATGTTCAGCTCCTCCAGGGCGGCGACCTTGGCGCTCTCCTGGGACTGGCTGAACTCCTCGGCGTTCTCCTGCGAGGACTGCTCCTCGGTCTGGCCGTCCGGGTACAGGGTGTCGTGCGGCACCACGATGCTGTCGTGGGCGAGCCACCCGTAGACCGCGGAGACCAGGTTCATGTTGAAGTCGGCGCTGGTGACCCGGACGGTCGTCATGTTGAGGTGCCCGGACGTGTCGTACGTCTTGTGTCCGGAGATCTGGATGACGGGTTCGCCGTCGTGGTCCGCAAGGGTGTTCACCGTCGGGCCCGGAGACATCTCCGCGTAGGGCACTTTGATGAGAACCCCCGCGCAGAGCAGCGCGATCAGCATCAAGGTCGAGGCGAGCATCGTCGCGGTGCGGCGTGGCATGGAACGACAGTACGGGACGCGCCCGTCCGTGCACCTGTGGGGCCGGTCCGTCCGGGACGACGGCCTCACGTCCCGGAGTGGGACTTCTCCATCGCCTCACGGAAACGTTCGTAGCCACTGAGCTCGGTGACGTCGCCCGTCTTGTGCCTGGTCCGACCGGCCCACGAGCCCCAGAGCGCGGCGCCGACCGCAGCGACAACCGGAATCAGCAGCCACAAGAGAACTGCCATACCGACCTCCCGACCCCATGTGCGACCGCAACTTGCTGATCAGCAGATTAACCATCCGCACCATCAACGCTCGCCGCAGGGTGACAGTTACGCAACCGGAGCCTCAGCAGGCTCCGACCCACTCTTCCGTCCCGTCCGAGAACGTCTGGTGCTTCCAGATGGGCACCTCGTGCTTCAGGTCGTCGATCAGCATCCGGCACGCCTCGAAGGCCTCGCCGCGGTGCGGACACGACACGGCGACGACCACGGCGAGGTCACCCACCGTCAGATCGCCGACGCGGTGGACGGCCGCGAGCGCACGCACCGGATACTTCTCGGCGACCTTCTCGGCGACGCGCCGCATCTCGGCCTCGGCGGTCGGGTGGCACGAGTACCCGAGCCGGTCCACGTCCGCCCCGCCGTCGTGGTTGCGCACGGTCCCCACGAAGAGCGCGGTACCGCCCGCGGCGTCGTCACCGACCGCGCGGAAGACCTCGTCGACGGAGAGCGGTGCCTCGCGTACGGCGAGCAGTCTGATCGGGTCCTGCGCCGCCTGCTCGCCGGGGTGGTCGTGCTGGGTGGATGCCATGCCCTTCATCGTGCCGCACACCCCTGACAGTCGTGAATTGGAGCCTCCTACAGGGCACCCGGTCGGAGTCGGGTTTTCCGCACGGCGGGGGCCTCGGGTGAGATCTTCCCCCGCCCGACGCCACGCCTCAGATGCGGCGGCGGGCCTTGCGCACCCGGCGCACCACGGCCGCCGTGCCCAGCAGGGCGACCGTCGCGCCCGCCGCGCCCGCGGCCGTCGCGTCCTTGCGCCCGAGCCGCCGTCCGGCCACGGTGCGCCGCCCGGCGACCTCCTCGAGCAGTTCCGCGAGGACCTCCTCGTTCGTCCACCGGGGTCGCCATCCGGCGTCATGCAGCCTGCTCCCGCTGACGACCCAGGGATACATCGTGTAGGCGAGGTCACCCGCGGGCGAGGGCGTGAGGCCGATGCGGTGCAGCCGGGCCGCGGCGCCCAGCGCGACGGCCGACGGCAGCTCCATGCGGCGGATCCCGCTCAGCTCCTCGACCTCCTCCTGCTCCAGCCATCCGTCGCAGCCGACCGCGAGCTCTCCGTCGACCTTCTCCAGGACGGCGTACTCCAGTGCGCTGCACAGGTCCTCCACGTGGCAGAACTGCCAGGCGGGCCGAGAACCGGCCACCACGAGGAGGCGCGGCGACTCGAAGTAGCGCGTGAGGGCCGTGTCCGTGCCGCCGACGAGCACCGAGGGACGCACCACGGTGACGTTGAGGCCGGGGTGCGCGCGGGGCGCGCGGCGGGCCAGGCGCTCGATCTCCAGGAGGTCGCCGACGCCGGTCGCCTCCGCGGTGGCGCGCAGCTCGGCGTCCTCCGAGAGCGGCAGCTCGTTGTCGTCGAGGGCCCCGTAGACCATGGTCGAGGTGCACAGGACGACGCGGTGCACACCGGCCGCCGCGGCGGCGGTGAGCACGGTCTGGGTGCCGCGCACGTTGTAGGCGGTGCGCGCCGCCGGGTCGGATTCGAGATCGAGGTCGAGTGCGAGATGCACCACGACGTCGGCGCCGCGCAGCTTCTCCGCGATGGCCGGATCCCGTACGTCCAGGATGTGCCAGGTGGCGGACGCGCACTCGCCCCGCCGCTCGTCGATGGCGAGCACCTGCTTGATCTCGTCGGAGGCGGCGAGCCGCTCGGTGAGCAGCGCGCCGATGCCGGACGCGGCACCGGTGACCGCGACGACGGGGCCGCGCACGGCCGGACTGGTTGAAGGGTTTCGCGCTGCGCGAACCTGCGGATCTGGGGAACTCACCGGGCGTCTCCAGCGGTTGTCTTCGGTAAGTACGTTATGACGCGTACGTACCAGGAGGCATCCATCCTGCCGCAGGCCATGAGTCGGCGAAGCACCGAGGCCCGATCCCGTCGCGGTGTCTACGCTGGGTGTGTGTAGTCGGGCAGTCGCCACCGGGGCAGACCGGTGGCCTTACCAGCCGAGGAATCCCGTGAGTGACACCCCATTCGGTTTCGGCCTTCCGCCGGAGGAGCCGGAAGACGGCGACGAGGGCAAGAAGAAGGACCAGCAGGGCGGTGGCGGTCAGGGACCGGCCAATCCGTTCGGATTCGGAGGCATCCCGGGCCTTCCCGGCGCCGGCGGCGCGGGCGGGGACAACCCGTTCGCGGCGATGTTCGGCTCCATGAATCCCAACGATCTGGGTGCGGCCTTCCAGCAGCTCGGCCAGATGCTCTCGTACGAGGGCGGGCCGGTGAACTGGGACATGGCCAAGGACATCGCCCGCCAGACGGTCTCCCAGGGCACGCAGGACGGCGTGAAGGACGCGAGCGTGGGCCCCGCCGACCGCACCGCGGTCCAGGAGGCGGTGCGCCTGGCCGACCTGTGGCTGGACGACGCCACGTCGCTGCCGTCGGGCGCGCACTCCGCCGTGGCGTGGAGCCGCGCGGAGTGGGTCGAGGCGACCCTCCCCGTGTGGAAGGAGCTCGTCGACCCGGTCGCCGAGCGCGTCGGCATGGCCATGGGCGACGTCCTGCCCGAGGAGATGCAGGCGATGGCGGGCCCGCTGATCGGCATGATGCGCTCCATGGGCGGCGCCATGTTCGGCTCCCAGATCGGCCAGGCGCTCGGCGTGCTCGCGGGCGAGGTCGTCGGCTCCACCGACATCGGCCTGCCGCTGGCCCCGGCCGGCAAGGCGGCACTGCTGCCGCTGAACATCGAGGCCTTCGGCAAGGACCTCGGCGTGCCGCAGGAGGAGGTCCGCCTCTACCTGGCGCTGCGCGAGGCCGCCCACCAGCGTCTGTTCGCGCACGTGCCGTGGCTGCGCTCGCACCTGTTCGGCGCGGTCGAGGGGTACGCGCGCGGGATCAAGGTGGACACCACCAAGCTGGAGGACGTGGTCGGCCAGTTCGATCCGCAGAACCCCGAGCAGATCCAGGAAGCGCTCCAGCAGGGCATGTTCCAGCCGGAGGACACCCCGGAGCAGAAGGCCGCCCTGGCGCGCCTGGAGACCGCTCTGGCGCTCGTGGAGGGCTGGGTCGACGCGGTGGTCCACGCGGCCGCCAAGCCACGCCTGTCGTCCGCCGACGCGCTGCGCGAGACGCTGCGCCGCCGCCGTGCGACCGGCGGCCCGGCCGAGCAGACGTTCGCGACGCTGATCGGTCTGGAGCTGCGTCCGCGCCGACTGCGCGACGCCTCGCGCCTGTGGGCCTCGCTCACGGACGCGCGCGGGGTCGACGGCCGTGACGGCCTGTGGGCGCACCCGGACATGCTGCCGACGGCGTCCGACCTGGACGACCCGGACGGCTTCGTCCACCGCGACGAGCAGCTGGACTTCTCCGAGCTCGACAAGATGCTCGGCGAGGCGGCCGGTGACGGCGGCGACAAGCCGAAGCCGACCAAGGACGACGACACCGGCGAGGACGACGACACCAAGTGAGCCTGTACGACGACGCGGTCCTCGTGCTGAAGGGCTACGAGGACCAGCCGGAGCTGCGCCAGGCCTATCTGGACCACCTCTCCGCCCATGGCGAGGCGGGCCTGTGGAAGCCGTGCACGGCCGGCCACCTGACGGCGAGCGCCCTGGTGATCGATCCCGAGCGCGGGCGCGTGCTGCTCACGCTCCACAGGAAGCTCCGGATGTGGCTGCAGATGGGTGGCCACTGCGAGCCCGGTGACCGGTCGCTGGCGGCCGCGGCCCTGCGCGAGGGTACGGAGGAGTCCGGGATCCCGGGGCTGACGCTGCTGGCGGGCGGTCCGGTCCGGCTGGACCGGCATCCGATCCCCGGCCCGTGCACCCAGCACCTGGACGTGCAGTACGCGGCGCTCGCCGCCCCGGACGCCACGGAGGCCATCAGCGACGAGTCCCTGGACCTGCGCTGGTTCCCGTACGACGAGGTCGCTGACGTCGCCGACACGTCAGTGGTCCGTCTCGTGGAGGCGGCACGGGCGCGCCTGTAGGGACGTCCGCACATGGGTGAGGGGCGAGCGCCGTGGCGCTCGCCCCTCACCCATGTGCCGGTGCCGCGGCTAGCTCCAGACGTTGCCCTGGTTCGCGCCGCGGGCGCCCTGCTGCCCCATGCCGTACTGGGCGGCGAGGCCGCCGCCGATCGCCGCATGCTGCGGCGGCAGCAGCTCGCTGGGCTGGACGAGCGCGTATCCGCTGCCCATGAAGCTGAGCTCCCAGCCCTCACCGGTGTTGCCGCGGCGCCGCCAGACGCCCGAGGAGTGCGTCTGCGCCTGCATCTGCACCCGGAGGCCGGTCGACCAGGCGACGATGGCGTCCGCGTCGACATTGACGTACTTGTCGGGCGTGACCTGCATCATCAGCGGCTGGCCCGACGTCATCAGGGCGACCTTGCCGTGGCCCGTGATGTTGAGCTGGTACTTGCCGGAGCCGGAGATGCCGAACTGGCTGTCCACCGCGATCACCTCGTGGTGCAGGGCGGAGTCCATGGCCAGCACATAGTTGCTGTCCACGGTCAGCCCCTCCTGCTCCACGTCCACGATGTGGACGTACTGGGCGAGGTTGGCGAGATAGACGATGCCCTGGCCGTGGCAGCGCATCAGGCTCAGGCCCTCGCCGGTGACCGCGCGGGCGCGCTGCCGGCCGTGCGCCTGGTACTCGCCGTCGAACTCGACGAGTCCCTGGTAGGCGACCATCGAGCCCTTGCGGGCGAGGAGGTCGTCGTGGCCTTCCAGGACGACCCGCAGCATCTGCGGGTTCTGCACCGTGTAGCGGTCCTGCGACTGCTGGTCGGCGTATGCGAAAAGCGGGCTCTGCATGGTGGTTCGCTCCCCCTCAGCCCCGGACTCGGAGACGGTCGGTGCTGTCCTCGCTGGGCTGGACGACGACGATGCCCTCGCCGGAGAAGCCCATCTGGTAGGCCTCGCCGCTGCCGCGTCCGATGAGCGAGCCGGCCCGGAAGCTGCGCTTGCCCTTCACCTTCAGCTTCGGGGACCAGGCGATGAGCGCGTCCGGGTCCACGTACGTCTCGTCCTCGCCGCGGCCGCAGTCGACGACGATCGGGGTGCCGCGCGAGGTCAGGGCGACATATCCCTGGCCGCTGATGGTGATGTTCCACAGGCCCTGCCCGGTGAACTTGGCGAGGCCCTTCACCCGCTCCACGCCCCACTGGAGGTGGGCGTCGAGGGCGAGCAGGTTGGTGCCGTTGACGGAGATCGAGTCGCCGCCGAGGTTGATGACGACGACGTCGGCGCCGTAGTCGGCGAGGTAGAGCAGACCGTCGCCGGACGCCTTCATCAGCGGCGCGCCCTCACCGGTGATCCAGTCCCGGGCGATCTGGCGCACCGCGGGCGGGTTGGGCTCGTACTGGACGAAGCCTTCGTAGGCGACCATCGAGCCCACGCGCGCGAGGAGGTCGTTTCCGGTCTGCATGGCGACCTTAAGCATGTTGCTGCCGTGGTTCTCCATGCGGGCGGCTACGGGTGTCGGGGCGAAGCCCGCGAGTGGCTGGTTCATGACGGGCTCCCTCAGACCTCGTACGGCTGGACGACGATGAAGTTGCCGGGTGCTCCCCGGAACTGCAGGTTCACGCCCTCGCCGCTGTGGCCCGGGTAGGCGTTGCGGCGCATGCGCACCTGGCTGGAGACGATCGCCTGGGCGGCGGCGGACCAGGCCACCACCGCGTTGGAGTCGGCGAACGTCGTGGGGGTGACCGGCAGGACCACGGGGGTGCCGTGGGTCTTCACGACGACGGTTCCGGTGCCCTGGAACTGCATCACGAACAGGGCGCCTCCGGGGATGCCGTGGCCCTCGATCCTGCGCACCTCGTACTGAAGGCTCTCGTCGAACGCCAGCACGTTCTCCGAGGAGACGCAGATCGCGTCGCCCTGGAGCTCGATCGGGTGCAGGTAGCCGGCCTCTTCCGCGAAGAAGACCTGGCCGCGGCCGGTGCAGCGCATCAGCTGCATCTCCTGGCCGGTGGCGTTGCCCACGATGCGGCCCGCGAAGCCCGCGCCCTTGTAGCTGAAGTCGACCTTGCCCTGGTAGAGCACCATGCTGCCCTGGCGGGCGAGCACGGGCTGGTCACCGGAGGCGCCGAGGTCGACGCGGATCAGCTTCTTGTTCTGCGGCGTCCAGCGCTGGCCGGTGGGCGCCTCGCGGTACTTCTCCAGAGCGGCCGCGACGCCGGGTGCAGCGGCCTGCTGCGGGACACCCTGCGGGGCTCCTTGGGGGGCTCCTTGGGGGCCGCCGAACGGGGACGGCGCGGCGGGCGGCTGCTGGTAGCCGGGCGGCATGGGCGGGGTCGGGGACTGCGGTCCGTAGCCGGGCGGCAGCGTCGCGCCTCCCTGACCCGGGACCTGCCCGAACGGCTGCTGCTGCGGCTGCTGACCGTACGGGTTCGGGGCGGACGGGGGCGGCGGCACGCTGCCCGGTGGCGTGGTCATCGGGCCCACGATGGTGGGCGCCTGGTGGATCGACGGTGCGGCCGGGGAGGGTCCGGGTGGCGGCGGGGGGCTCTGCGGTGGCGTCTGCTGGGGGGCCTGGGGCGGCGCGAAGCTCTGCGGCGCCGGTGCGGGCGGGGGAGCGGTCGGACCGGCCGGGGCGCCGAAAGCGGGCGGCGCGAACCCGGGGGTCCCCGTCTGCTGCTGGGGCGCCGGCGCGGCGGCGGGCTCCTCCTCGGCGACCTCGCCGCCGAAGTTCTTGAGCAGCGCGTCCAGGCCACCGTCGAAGCCCTGTCCGACAGCGGCGAAACGCCAGACGTCCTTCAGATAGAAGTCGCCCAGCATCACGGCACGCTCGGTGGAGAACTCGGCGCCGTCGAAGGCGTAACGGGCCACCTCCTCACCACCGGCGACGACCCGGATGTATCCCGGGCCCACCTGCGACATCTGTCCCGCGCCGTCGATGGTCGCGGTGAAGGACAGCTTCTGGATCTGCGCGGGGATCTTGTCGAGGGTGACGCGGAAGGACTCGGTGTCACCGGCCTGCGCGCCCAGCAGCTGGACGGATTCCTCGGGCGTCTTCGGCTGGTTGAAGAAGACGAAGTAACGGTCGTCGGAGAGCCGCTCGTCGGCGTCGAGGCCGAAGCAACTGATGTCGAAGGTCAGTCCGGGACCGGCGATCTGTACGCCTACGTACAGATCGGTGCCCGCGGTGAGGTCACTGATCTTGGCCTTGTGGCCGCGTTGGAATTCCCTGGCCATGCGTAACGACCGTCCCCCATCCCGATGGTGATTGCGTCGCGCCAGGCTAACTGCAAACACCGACATCGGAGGATGTCGGTACAGCCCTGGTACACAACCGTCCCCATGGGACAGCGGGCGTGCTCAGGGATCGATCACTCGCCGCGCGTGGCCGGCAGATGCGGCAGCCGGTCGGCGGCGACCACCCCTTCGAGATAGCCGCGCGCCCTTTCCGTTCGCGGATAGGCCTCCAGAAGCCGCCAGAAGCGCGGACCGTGCCCGGGCACCAGCAGATGGGCCAGCTCATGGAGGAGTACGTAGTCGATGACGTACTCGGGCATGCCCTGCAGGCGGTGCGAGAGCCGGATGCTGCCCTCGGCGGGGGTGCAGGATCCCCATCGGGTGTTCTGGTTCGTGACCCAGCGAACGGAGGCGGGGCGGGCCCTGCCGCCGAGGTGCTGCTCGGAGAGCCGCTCGGCGCGCTCGGCCAGCTCGGCGTCGCCGAGGACCCGCTTGCTCTCCTGCGCCGCGAGCTTGTCGAGCATGACGCCGACCCAGCGCTTCTCCTCGGCCTCCGACATCCGGGCCGGGATGAGGACCACGGTGCGGTCGCCCTCACGGTAGGCGGAGACCGTCCGGCGTCGCCGGGAACTCCTGCGGACCTCGACCGCGCTCGCCCCAAGACCGCTTGGCGGCGGTTTCTCCGTGCTGCGCTGCGTGGTCGTGGCACGGTTCAGTGGGTCGGCGGGCACGCGCCCGACGTTACCCGCTGTACAGGGCGGAAGTCCCGCCTCCGGAACTCTTCGGTGCGGCCCCTCACCGCCGACGATCGATTCGTACGACTATCACCCACTGCCTGTGGACAACTTTCCGCACCCGTCTCGCCGGACGAGCATGCTGGCCGTCGATCGAAGCGAACGGCTCCCGCCGCATCGGCGGGAGCACGGCACGGGGGAACCACGGGGGAAAGCCATGCATCCGATCCTCAAGCCCGCCCTGCGGCGCGGCTGGCACGATCTGAACACGGTCCAGTTCGGTGTCTCACCGGCACACGCGGTGGTGCTCGGACCGGTCGACACGTCCACCGGGAGTTTCCTGACCCTGCTCGACGGCACCCGCGGCGTGCCCCTGCTGCGGGACGAGGCCCGGCGGATGGGCCTGCCCGACGGGCACGTGGACGCGCTGCTCGAGCGGCTGTCCGGAGCCGGTCTGCTCGACGACGCGACGGGCGGCGGACCGGCCGCCGACGCCCTGCGCCGAAAGCCGGCGGTGATGGACCGGCTCCGGCCCGACCACGCGGCCCTGACGGTCACCACGTCCGGCCCCGCCGACGGGATGCGGAAGCTGGCGGCACGGCACAGCGTTCGGGTTCAGGTGCGCGGGGCCGGCCGGGTGGGCGCGGTCGTCGCCTCGGTCCTCGCCGCGGCGGGCGTCGGCCATGTCGACGTGCGGGACGGCGGCTGTGTCGAGCCGTGGGACGTGGCGCCCGGCGGGCAGCCCGTGGAGGCGGTGGGCGAGCGCCGCGAGGTGTCCGCGCAGCGGGTGGTGCGCGCGACGGCTCCGGCCCGCCCGCCGCGCCCGGACCGGCGCAGGACGGCGCCCCGCCCGGCCGAGCGGGATCTGGGCGAACCACCGCTGTCACTGGTGATCGTCGCGCCGCGGGACGGGCTCGGAGTCCACTCCCCCGACCCGGTGGCCGTCGAGGACCTGATGGCCGCGGGCATCCCGCACCTGTACGCGGGCGTGGTCGAGGCCACGGGCGTGGTGGGGCCCCTGGTGCTGCCCGGCGGTACGGGCTGTGCGCGCTGTCTGCTCCTGGGGCGCGCCGACCGTGATCCGACCTGGCCGCGGCTGCTCGCGCAGTGGGGCTCGGGTCGCTCCTCGCGTCAGGTTCAAGCCTGTGACGTGGGCCTTTCCACGGCGGTTGCGGGGCTTGCGGCAGCGCACGGGCTGGCCTTCCTGGACGGTGAGCTGCCATCGAGCACGGGGGCGCGTTGGGAGGCGTCCGCGCCGGGGCTCGACTGGCACGCACGGCCGGTGTGGCCGCATCCGGAGTGCCCGTGCGGTGCGGGTGAGGGAGGTTACGGGAAGGAGACCCCCGTGGAGGAAGAGCCGCACGACACAATGGCGGGGTAGGCAATGGCCGACGGCGCCACGACGGCTGGACATGCGCGGCACGGCTGTCCGGCACTTGGAGGGGTGTATGTCTGATCTTCCCCGCAAGGCGGTTACCCGTACCGCCAAGCTGGCCGCACTGCCCATCGGGTTCGCGGGCCGGGCGACCTGGGGCATCGGCAAGCGGATCGGCGGCAAGTCCGCCGAGATCGTCGGCCGGGAGCTCCAGCAGCGCACGGCGGAGCAGCTGTTCCGCGTCCTGGGTGAGTTGAAGGGCGGGGCGATGAAGTTCGGGCAGGCGCTGTCCGTCTTCGAGTCCGCGTTGCCGGAGGATGTCGCCGGCCCCTACCGCGCCGCGCTGACCAAGCTCCAGGAGGCCGCGCCTCCGATGCCGACCCGCACCGTGCACGCGGTGCTCGACGAGCGGCTCGGAAAGGAGTGGCGGGAGCTGTTCCTGGAATTCGAGGACAAGCCCTCGGCGGCCGCGTCGATCGGGCAGGTGCACCGCGCGGTGTGGCACGACGGCCGGGAGGTCGCCGTGAAGGTCCAGTACCCGGGCGCGGGCGAGGCGTTGCTGTCGGATCTGACCCAACTGGGGCGCTTCGCGAGGCTGTTGGGGCCCCTCATTCCCGGCATGGACATCAAGCCGCTCATCGCCGAGCTGCGCGACCGGGTCTCGGAGGAGTTGGACTACGGGCTGGAGGCGCGGGCACAGCAGGCGCACGCGGAGGAGTTCGAAGAGGACCCCGATGTCGTGGTGCCGCACGTGGTGCACCAGTGCGAGCAGGTGCTGGTGACGGAGTGGATCGACGGCATCCCGCTCGCCGAGATCATCAGCGACGGAAGCAAGGAACAGCGGGACCGGGCAGGTCAGTTGCTGGCTCGCTTTCTCTTCTCGGGACCGGCGCGCACGGGGCTGCTGCACGCGGACCCGCACCCGGGCAACTTCCGGCTGCTGCCCGACGACGAGAGCGGCTGGCGGCTGGGCGTCCTGGACTTCGGCACGGTCGACCGGCTGCCGGGCGGGCTGCCCTCGCCGATCGGTGACTCGCTGCGGTTGACGCTGGAAGGCGACGCGAGCGCGATCTACGAGCTGCTGCGCGAGGAGGGCTTCGTCAGGGAGTCGATCCGGCTCGAACCGGACGCGGTGCTGGACTATCTGCTGCCGATCATCGAGCCGGCGCAGGTCGAGGAGTTCACCTTCACCCGTTCCTGGATGCGCAACCAGGCGGCGCGGATCGCCGATCCCCGCTCCCCCGCCCATCAGCTGGGCAGGCAGCTCAATCTGCCGCCGGCGTATCTGCTGATCCACCGGGTGACGCTCAGCACGATCGGCGTGCTGTGTCAGCTGGGTGCGACCGTGCGGCTGAAGGACGAACTGGAGGCCTGGGTACCGGGGTTCGTGGTCGAGGAGACCGATACCGAGGACACCGATACCGAAGAGACCGGTTCCGCGGAGACCGGTTTCGAGGAGGAGGACCCGCAGCCGCCCGCGGCCGAGGCCTGATCACCACCGGTCGGAGTCGAGGCGCCCCTCGATGGCCCGGATGTTCTCCCGGGAGCAGGCTTCGCAGAAGTGGCGTCGGACGCCGTCTTCGACGGAGTACGTCCAGGTCAGAGGGGTCGCCTCGGCGGCCGTGCCGCAGCGGGCACACACCAGGGTCCGCTGATCCGGCTGCCGCGCGGAGTCCCCGCCAGGAAGAGACGTCACCCGGCGACGATAACGCCGCGCGCCGGTGATCGCCCGGCACAACGCACCGCGGGGGTCGGTCCGGTCCGGACCGACCCCCGCGGTGAACAGCCGGGTGCTGTTGCTGTCGATTACTGCATGACGGCCATGGCGAGCGCGCGGCGGGCGCGCAGCGAGGCGCGCTCGGCACGACGCTGCATCCGACGGGCGATCACGAGGCGCATGGCCTGGCGGTCGATGTCGGCCTCACGCATGCGCTCGTGCATATGCGCACGAGCCAGGGCTTCTGGGGCGAGTTGCATCTGTCGGGTCCTGTTCTGACGCGAGTCGTTCGCGTCCGACGTCGGAAAGTCTGGAGTCACGGAGCCGGCGGGCTCGCTCGTGGACGGCTTCATCGGGGCCTGCTTCTTGGGGTCGTGCGTCAGGGGGCGGTCGATCGTTCCTCGGGTGTTCATGCCGCGACCGGGTTCTTGCGCGGGCGGCCACGCGGCCGCTTGCGGGCCACGACGACTCCCTGGATGAACAGCTCGCCACCCCAGACGCCCCACGGCTCACGCCGCTCCTTGGCGCCGGCGAGGCAGGCCTCGACCAGCGGGCAGGTACGGCAGAGCGACTTGGCGTACTCGACATCCGCCGGGGACTCCGCGAAGAAGACCTCGGGGTCGTAGGCACGGCAGGGGACGGGCACGCCGAGGTTCTCGATGGCGTCGTCGAGCGCGGTGAGCGCAGTCAGCGGGTTCAAGGTGGAGTCCTCCGTGGGGACGGGCGGGGGAAGAGGGTCTGAAGGCGGTACGGACGGGGCGTGCGCTTCGAGTTGCACGGTGTCGTCTTCCTCGTCTGGTCGTTCCGGCCGGTGGGCCGGGTGGCGGTGGTACCGGGTTCTTTTGTTGTCCCGAGGCCCCTTCGTACTGGTCCCTCGGAAGACCGCTGGTTCTTCCGGGAAAACAGAAGGGCCGCGGATCCCGGATGGGGTTCCGCGGCCCTGAAGGCGCCGGCCTGATCGAAGATCAGGCTGGATCACTCCAGGGTTCAGGCCCACGGAAGGCCCACATCGTGTGGTGCTGCGTCGTCTGCTTCCGGAATCCGGCACCGGTCGCCGCAAAGGCATAGGCGTGGGCCTGTGCCGTCGCTACTGCTTCCGGTGCCTTGGTCGGTCGCTCATTGCCCTCGCGAATCGGAAGCGAAGCGAGGGACATGCCGGACTCCGGACGCATGGCGCTGACGCCAGACAGACCGGTCCCCAGGTTCGAGAAGCCGAGCAGGCAGGAAGCGACCGAGGGATCGGTCATTTTCACGGTGCTGATGGAGCTGGTGTTGATGCTGATCACTGGAATCGCCTCCTCTCGGCGTCTAGGGGACCGGTGAACCGGTCCGACGGCTTTCAAGTACAACACGAACCAGGGCCTTGGAGAAGGCCGCTGTGCTCGTGCTTAAGAACCTATGGGGATTGCTGGGGCTCGCGCAAACTATTTTTTCGACGAGTTTGAATCAGGCGTCCCCCGCGACCTCATCGGTCTCGTCCTCCAGCATCTGACCTGCGCAAAGAGCAAGAACATCGGCGCCGTAGGTGCGAAACTTCCGTCGGCCGACACCCGGGATGCGGGACAGCTCCCGCTCGTCGTCCGGCGACGCCTCCGCGATCGCGATCAGTGTCTTGTCCGTGAAGACGCAGAACGCGGGCTGGCCGAGGGCGGCCGCCGTGCGGGCGCGCCACTCGACGAGGCGGTCGTAGAGCCCCTCGTCCATGTCGGACGGGCAGTCCTCGCAGCGCATCAGCTTCATCTCGGCGGCGTCGAGCGTGTGCCCGCACACCCGGCAGCGCGCCACCTTCCGATCGCCCCGGCGCCGGGCTCCGGCCGGCGGCTCCCACACGGCGGCGTCCGGCCGGACGGCGGGGCCGGCGCCGGCGCGCCCCCCCCCCGCCCCCACGTCCGATCTGGTCGG